>JAQWSU010000007.1 GCA_029243025.1 Pirellulaceae bacterium
CGTCGGGATTTCGCAACATGACGTCCGGTACCCAGTACACTCAATTCCATGCATCAAAATCAGACGCGATAGCTGTTCGCAGAAGTAATTGACGCCGAACATCGCGCAGCCCGCTCCGTTCATAAGCATCCCGCCCTGCCCCCAAGCCGTTCGCATCCACTGCAACCCTGCGCGAAGGAACTCTGGCCTATTCGACGTGCTCATTCGTCTATCAAAGCCGCGACTTCAGGCGCGAGGGCATCGGCGAGCACTCGGTGTCCGAAGGACGTCGGATGCACGAAGTCCCACCAAAGCAGGCCGCGGCGAGTCTGCTGGCTAACATAGTCGTGCATGTCGAACAGAGGAACGCCGTGTTGCTCGGCGATGTCCCGCATGATTGGGTGGAGGCGCAACTCTCCGGGCGAATGCTCGATGGAGTTTGCTTCCAGAACGAAGAGCACCGCAATGCCCTGTTCACGGCTGAGTCGTACGAATTCGTTCAGCACCTCGATGAATAGGTCGTCCTGCTTCAGGCCGCCGTCATTGGTTGCCAAATTGAGGACGAGAACTTGCGGGGCGAGCCGAATCCACTCGTCACGATACAACTGAAGCAACCAGGGCGCGTTCAACGCCGAGATACCCGCGTTGATGCACTCGAAACTCCGCTCGGCGGGCGCGGTGTCGTCAAGCCGACGTTCGAGGATGCGAACAAAGGTTTCTTCCTCGTGCGCGGCTCCGGCGCCCCACGTTTGCGAAGTACCGACGACCAGGACTCGCGTCGTGTCCGGCGGCGGTTTTGTCGGATAGCGGGCTCGAATCTCAGCGGTGGTCTTGCTGACCCATTTGATGCGATAGTCTTCCTCCCCGTGAAAACCCAGGCTCAGGTAGCCGCGGGAAATCACCACGTTGTAGGCGACCAGGAACAGCCCGACACAGACGAGCATCGCCAGCGTGGCCGTGAGTACCACAAACGGGGTTTTGAGGGACGCGGTACCCATCAGTGAATCGCGGCACACGGCAATGGTGTCGATCAGCACAAACAGGACACTCACCATCACGAGGCCGCGCATGAACCCCGCCTGGTTGAAGAACGTTTCGACGACGACGCCACCAGCGTGTGCTAGGCGGATGTTATCGATCACCGCGCGGTGATCGGAACCTCGAAAGCCCACGACCTGCCGATCGGGTAGCACCGCCGCAAAGCGGCCGACGGCGGTTTCGTCCACGAACGCCGTCACCCCGGACGGTTCGAACTCCATCCGAAGCTGCATCCAGTCGTCAATCGGAACTGCATTTGTCAGCGGTTGGGTTGCCGTGAACTCGCCGTCGTCACGAGCACGGAAAAACAGGCTGTCGAATCGCGGGTGACGACTTAGCCGCAAGCCGTAGAATTCCTCGGCGGACTTGCCGAAGATGAAGATCAGATATGCATTGGGCTCGACGAGGAAATCCACAGAAGCGGTCTGCAGCGCCAGGGGCTCGCGATACGCCACTTCTTGGTGGCCGTGCCAGCGCCCCAGATCGAGCTGCTCACGGGAAAGCGTCCTCCGATCGGTAATGAAGGTCTTGGCGCCCATGACCCCGCGCGCGAGCCCAACCTTTGTGGAATCCCACCGCCCGTTGTCCCGAAGGGTGTTGCTGAGCGCGGAGTAGAGGTATGCAACACCCAACGCGAGAAGGACCTGGACAAGCAACACGACGACGAATATGGTGCGGTAGCGGTGGACGGTAGCGGCGGTCATGAACCCAGTATAGTCAGTTTATCTGCCTCATGTCGGATCGCAGGGCTGTGGCCGTTGAGGGACACGAAATGCGTTCGAGATGGGACCACGAAAGTACTTCTCCGTTTACTGCCACGAACGCACACACTTGCCTTGCAAGAAGCGAACGTTTGAACGACGACGCCATTTGTAACGCACCTTCACGAAGCAACGTAGCTTGCGATTGGCTCGCTCGGCATAGATTTGCGTTGTGTCTGCCTGAGAGTCGCCCAGAATGACTTGAATAGCTTCCAGTCCAAACTTGCTGCAAATGTCAGTAGCTCGCGAATGACGCAACTGATTCAGTGCCCAATGATCAACACTTGCTTTCACGCATACCTTCTCAATTGGTTTGCTGTAATTCCACCTTATGAACGGCTTGCCCTTTGAGGTTTCAAAACACACCTTCTCCGCATCACGCAGTCAATACGGTTTAGGAATTGCTTGAGCCATTGGGCCTATCAAGATGACTCTAGGACGTCCTTTATGTTCCATTTTGTGACCGTTAAGCGAATACGCCCAAACATCGCTCGTACGATCAATGTCCTTGGGTCGCATGATAAAAAGTTCGCCGGTCTACAGCCAGTTAGCTGCTGAAACTTGACCATCTCGGCAATGATGGGACGGCAATGTTTCAATGTTGCCTCTACTAAGTCTTCAGCAACAGGCATGATCGGCGCCATTTCTTTCGCCGCCGTCTTACCTTTCTTGAGTCCGTCCACGGTCAATAGAGCTTGATAGGAAGTCACCGGTACAAGTTGCTTTGCGACGCCCCATTTAAACATCCTTCGAATTCGTCCGATGTTCTTGTTTATGTACTTTCGAGAGTTACCCGTTTTAATCATCTGACCCCATACGGCTTCTCGCGCCAAAGGACCGAAGTCTCTCGCCAACGTTTTTCCGATAAGATGTTTAATATGGCGTAACGCCGCTTTGATTCCCGGCTGCTCACCCGTTGGCTTGCCGTTCGTTCACAAGGCGATCGTATTCGCGTTGGCTGGTCTTGGTGCCGTGAGGGCCGAGATAGCCGTCTCTGCCGTCGAGCGTCACAATGGTTTGGCCAGAGGCTTTGTGCTTGCGGTGCTTCGGAAGAGATTTGGTCAGACGTGGCATAGTGCAACTCCCGTTTTCTTGGCCTAAAACGGTATGTACCGTTTTGGCTATCGGATAACGGGCTGCACTGCCGACCATCGGCAGGTCATAGAATTGCTCTAATTCAGCGGGAAAACTGTAAGTACCAGAGGTGGGACTCGAACCCACACGACCTTGCGGCCACTGGATTTTGAATCCAGCGCGTCTGCCAATTCCGCCACTCTGGCATCGCCCCCGCTTGATCGGCCGATAAAAACCGTGACAAGCCGAAAGCTCAAGTCGACGTCATTCGATCCGCCCATTGCTTAAGCATTTCTGCCCAAGTCGGTGTGGACGATTTCGAAATCAGAATTGGTTATTTTGCCGCCTTCGGCAACAGTTGACAAGGCACCCTTGAAAACAACGACAAAAAGAGTGATGATTCTCGAGAATCCTGGTTCAGTTCTCTGCGAAACGGCCTAATTGCTTGCAACTCCCAATTACCCAAACGCCAATCAGCGAAAAGCTGGCAAAATCGGCACGTTGGTCGATTGCGACGTTGATGGAACCTTGCCTTCAGATTGGTTACAACGACAGGTGAAAGAGCCCTCGCTGTCTTCCCACGCAAAATGAATTCCGCTCCCATGTCGCGTTCTCTACAAACCAAAGAGGCAATCTTGATGTCAGATAGCTACGCAATAAATCACACCATTCTTGGCGGCGATATGCAGGCAATGGAGATCACCCTGGAAGCAGGTCAGGAGGTCATTGCTGAAGCCGCCACACTGCTGATGATGGAGGATGGTATCACCTTCACGGCGCGCATGACCGACGGCACCGAGGCGACCGGGATGGGAGCTTTTTTGGCCGTCGCAAAACGTGCCGCATCAGGAACCGGCGTTTTCCTGACTCACTTTCTCAACGAATCTTCCTCAGCAAAAAAAGTCTCCTTCAGCGCCAACAAGCCTGGTAAGATTCGGCAACTCAGCTTGAGTGAGTGGGGAGGCCGTATTGTCGCAGAACACGGTTCGTTTTTGTGCGCATCCATGGGCACACAGTTGGACGCTTCGTTCACTAAACGTCTTCGATCTGGAATTTTTGGCGGTACAGGTTTGATCTTGCAAGAGTTCAAGGGTGACGGGACGCTTTTTGTTCACTGCTGCGGATCGATCATCGAACGAGAACTTCATGACGAGATCATTAAGTGTGAACCGGGAGCTATCGTCGCATTCCATCCAGACATTGATTATTCGATCGAACGGGCCGGCAATCTAAAGACCATGGTCTTTGGCGGCGAAGGGCTTTTCTTGGCCACTTTACGAGGAACGGGCAAAGTGATCATGCAAAGCCTGCCTTGGAGCCGAGTGGTAAGCCACATTGTGGCAGAAGCTGGTGCGAAATAGCAGAATCGACCAACACGGCATTTGCTTTTCAGATGAATGCCGTTGGAACCGTGTCGCATCCCCTTTGCCATTTTAGTGGAATCGCGCGTCGGTCGTTCGAATGACGCGTTGCTTACCGCGGATTCGATTGGCTCGAGCACAAGTTGGCTCAAGCACAAGTTGGCTCAAGCAAACAGTGCTGTAAATCAAGCCACTCGGCGATTCGAAGCTCCCCGACAGGCAACTTCAGCCGGCTACACAAGTCCCGTCAGTGATCCATCCCCACAAAAATCGGGGTTACCAAAAGAATCGACCGGATGGCCCATCGCTTCACAAAAACTCATCAACAAACGATTGTGATTCACGCCTTCGAAATCCATCGCTCGGCCCATCTTCCAGCCAAGTCCACCCCCGACGAGTACGAACGGGATGTTATTTCGTGTATGGGAGTTGCCTTTGCCTAACTCGTTGGTCCAAACAATTGTTGTGTTGTCTAACAGCGAGCCGCCACCACCAGGTTCTGGCGTTTCCGCCAGTCTTTTTGCCAGATAAGCAACTTGCTCACAATACCAGGTGTTGATTTTGATCAGTTTCTCGTAAGCCGCTTCATTGCTGTCCGGCTCGTGAGAAAGTTCGTGGTGACCTTCGGAAATGTCGAGCCATTTCATTCGAGGTTGTCCCACACTGTTGGTAATCTGAAACGTTGCCACACGAGCGAAATCGGCGACAAAACTATTCACCAGCAAGTCCGCCTGCATCCGGGAAATCTGCGGCATATTGTCGTTCTTCTCTTCCACATTCGGTGGTAACGAAGGTACCGCGTGCCCCACATTCGACGATTCCTTGGCCGCCAACATCTCCAGTTGCAAATCTTTCTCTACTTCCCGAACCATTTCTAAATGGTTTTGCAAAATCAGACGATCATCGGAGCTGATCATTTTTTCCAGTCGACGAAAATCGTCACTGAGGCCATCCAATACACTGGCCAGCATCTCTCGATTTTTGACCCGACCATAAAGCTTGTCGAACATTTGATACGGATCATCGATCGGCGTGAGGGGTTGGTTAGGACCTGCGTACGACATGCGAGTCCAGGTATCCGATCGTTCGGGAACCATCACCCCAAATTCGAGTGATCCAAAGCGAGTCTGCGTACGGGAGTCGGCTTGCAAACAGTTCTTGAGATGTTGATCGACTGAAATGCCTTGGGACCAACCGGCCGGCGTATCCGAGCCGCCCTGAATATCACCGGGGTACAATTCAATTCCCGTCAACAGGCAACCAATTCCCCGCATGTGACCATCGCCATCCCCTCGAATTCGATTACACACACCGTGCAACGTCATCGTGCGATTTTTAAATTCAGCGAGTGGTTGCAGAATTCGCTTTAGGTCAAAATCCGCACCCAACTGATCTGGCCAAAAATGCCTGGGAATCACCCCGTTGGGACTAAACAAGAAAATCAGACGTTGCTTCCGCAACGGCTTCTCCACGGTCGCTCTGGTCAAACTTGGCAGCCCCAAGGCCAAATTCACACCGAGGGCACTAAGCCCGGATTTGCGAAGAAAATTGCGTCGCGTCGAATAAGGTGAGTCGTTTGTCACTTTAGGGCGTCCCTTCTTGTCTTAGCAGCTTACCGACTTGGCCTTGCCGACGAGTCACATCTGCACGATGAAGATTCGACTCGGGCTCCGAATTCAAGATCGGCTGCGTGGCCGCAATTGTAGCAATTTCAACGAGCAGGTTGCGAATATGAAAATCATTCTCACGAAATTTTTCAGTAAGAAGATCCAATCGACGAGCACCGTACGCTGCAATCGGCTGTTTCGTAAAGTGTTGAAACGCTCGGTTGACAAACGCGCGATGTGCATCGTCACTGCCAGCGAGATAATCTGCCAATTCCGATACCCCCTGAAAAGCGATTTCTTGACCAGTCCTTGAGGTATATCCTCCGCTTGCGTCAATCGGCTTTTCACCTTCCTGGATTCGATAACGACCGACCGCGTCAAAGTTTTCCAAGACGAAGCCAAGTCCATTTATTTTCGCGTGACAGACCTGACAGCTTTGCGGGCTAGTCTGTAGTTGTACCCGCTCTCGAGTCGTCATGTCCGGATGCAAATCCGGAGTCAATGGAGTAAAGGCTTCATCGGGGGGACGCAACGAACGCCCTAGCAAATATCGGATCAAGAAAACGCCGCGGTGGATCGGAGATGTTGAATCCTGATAGGCCAGACCACTCAAGAGGTAGGGATGAGACAACAAGCCAAAATGTTGACTGTCGGCAGATCGTGTTTTCAACAGTCGTCGATGCGGAATACGACCCGAATCGCCAACAGCAAGACTCAGATGGTTGTGCCGTTCCTGTTGAGCTTCCTGCTTGTCAGCAGACTCTTGAATCGAATCATCTTGTTGCCCGGCAGGACCGACTTCCACAGCATTCTCCTCAGGAGACTTCGCCGCAACATCCGATGCAACGGTCAACTCCCCACGCTCCCATGCCTCACCATAAAAATCGGCTAACGGGGCTGTAGTGAAGGACCAATTAGCTAAAAACATTTGCCGAAAATCACTGGCATCGCTTTCGATCACCGATTGGGTGAACCCCGTCAACGAGGCTTTCAAATCAGCGTGTAATGCCAGGTCAAAGTCAGAAAACAGCTCTGGATTCTTAGCAGCTTCGCTGATTCGGCTCAAATTCAACCATTCAGCCACGAACTGGTGAGTTTTTCCTTCAACTCGGTAATCTTGCACCATCCGCTCCGCAGCACCTCGCACCTGCCGTTCGCTTTCCAGCTTGTCTTGTCGGATCAGCCGCAGGAGTGATTCGTCCACAGGCAGTGAATCGAATAACGTTAGCGCGATTCGATTGGCCGCGCGTTGCGAGACGGAACGATCGCGATCCAGTTCCGGGTAAAGAAATCGTGGTGACTTGATAACCGCCAACAAACAACGCTTAATCGCTTCCGCATCGTCTTCGGATTGGTCGACTTGCCCATCCACGTAGAACTGACGATTGACATCGTCAAGCGGGCCTCGAAAGGCAGTCGTCGCGATCTGCAACAAAAAGCTTCGCAGTTTCTCCCGGTGCTGGTCAGGATCATTCTTGTGTCTGCGCTGATAGTGTGGCCAAAGTTCATTGATGGCCACTCCTGCGAACTCAACAGCCGCGGTAGTTATCGAATCATCCCACTGACGATCAACAGAAAGGCCTCGATCAAAACCGTAGCTACGATCGTCGGGAGGTAGCTTTGTCTGTAACGAAAACGAAGGTGGCGGTGTGACGGGCAAAAGGTTTCGTTCTGGCAAAATCGTTTGAACACCGTCAGGCGGAACCCACGACAACAAAATGGTGGCTGGCGGCTGCTGGGTTTTTCGTTTCCGTTGATAAAGCTCAATCTGGATTGGGTAGACGCGACCGGCAGTCAGCACGATCGACTTTCGAAATTCAACTTTGTCGCCCGACTGCACTCGATTGTTGATGAACTCGCGATTAGCATGTCCCAAGTTGCAAATGAAAGCGCAAGTGCTATGGATCACAATCTCGTACTGTCCAGTCTCCTCGATCTTTAATCCACCACTCCACTCAACGGCAAACTCTTCCGGCTGAATCCCCCCTCCCGGCCCCTGATCCTGCCAGTCAAATGCGATGATCGAATCGACACGTTCGATTTTCTTGTTGTCGTCATTGCGTTTGGTGGTCATAAAATATCGAGCTTGGATTCCTCGGGACGATTCCTTTTTGATCGCTCCGTAAAATGCGCCGTAGAGATCGGCGAGGCTTTGCCGTAATTGATTGGCTGTGAGATGAGTAACAGTAAGCCTCGGCGGACGGTTTCGCACTCGCGCCGCCTCGCTGTAGAACGCATGATGAATGTAGGCAGCTACCGCTTCTGCGGCGTCTCCAACACATTGCTCGGGTTCGCCTTCCGGCATCGTTTCAGTGATAAGCTTGGATAACTGCCCCACCGAATCATCCCCAACAAGCGGCTTGTCATACCCGTCCGCTATCCCTTGCCCTTGATCACCGTGACAGTGCTGACAGCTTTCCGCGTAGACCAATCGGCCCTGGTTCAAAAATGAATCCGCCACGACGGTTGAGCGGGGCGTATCTTCCGCCATCACTGTCGCGGCAACGAACAGCAGCAGAAAAACGCAGCTCACCCGGGCAAAACAGCTATTGAACATGAACCGCAGACGCTTTCCCTTTGCACAATGTGGATCGGCCAAAGCAAGCAGGAGATCAGCCGGGCGTGGTGAAGCTAAGCTGGCAACCAGAGTGATCCGCCCGATTATACAGCAGCCCACATGGCCAACTCAACAAGCGTCAACTCCTTTTAATACTGCCTCAGATTCATCCTGTTCAAAAACTGCCTAACTGAACTCATTGCCGAAGTCATGCAGATAGGGAGGCAATCAACAGCTTGTTCCGCTTGCAAATCCTCCAGCGTGGACTGCCTCCTCCCCAACACAGAACGGCTGTTACTCTTTTCCCACAAAACGAATTTGACTTCAAACCGTTAAAACCATCAACTTCCGACCCACCCGCAAGATCAACAGAATAGGCTCAAGGATCAACTGGCTTCTGCACGGAGTGACGTTCAACGCTCACCGATAAGGAAAGAAAAGGCGAGGGACAGAATCGACGTCGCGGCCAGATCCGATCGCTCACAATGGGTTTGAACGAAAATCATTCCCCGATCGTCTCTCGGTCACGGGAGACTTTCCACGGGTGTCCATCAGCCCCTCGAGAGTCGTTAACCTTGGCCAAATTGGTCACTCCGAGCAAGAAACGTCGAGAAGTGACCCGTTTCACACCCCGGGTCCTCACTCGCTCGAAACGCCGAAAAGGCTCGTCACAATTCCCTCATCCCAACAAGGCCGTAAAATTGTCAAAGCAGCGAAGGAATGACCGTTTTCCGCCATTAATCGACTGTTAAGCTACTCTTAAACAATCCCAAAACCAGATCTCACTCGCTCGGAACTAGGTACCGATCATGCGGATTGTGCTTTTTGAAGATGACAGGGTTAATCAACTATTTCCGCTGACGTTGATGCGACCTGCCTATACCATTTGCTGTGGTTCGCAAACATTGATCGATTGGGCTCTCGAGTGGGGAGCTTGTGTGCGAGGCCAGGTACGCCCCTACCTCAGCGACTGGCAATTGGCTCACTGCCCATCCTTTTGCGAACAAACCGAGGGTCGCAATCGGACTCTACTCGTCAACGCGAGAGTAGCGCCAAACTCACAAAACTTCCGTCAGCTCACATCACTTATTAATCACAGTCAGGACGGCATCCTGACACGCGAGGGCCGACTGGTTGCGGCGATCTTGCCAGCCAATGTCGACGTCGGTTCGACATCTCTCGAAACAAACCAACAACAGCAAGCATTTCTGAACCAGGCGGAAATAAGCCGACTGCCTGAATTAGGAGTGCCACTGCAACTGCTCGATTACCCGCATCAAATCGTTCAATGTCATCTCGATAGCATCGAAGACCACCTGAATCATCGCATCGCATCCGGCCAACTTCGAGAAGTTCGTGACGGGGTCTTCGTAGCGAATTCAGAATTGAACGAGCTCGTCGCCACAGACACGTCGCAAGGCCCGATCGTGATTGAAAATCAAGTCAAGATTCGGCCGTTCGCATGCCTGAATGGGCCGATCCATCTCGATTCATTTTCTTGCGTGAGCGAACACACTGTCTTAAAGAATGGAGTCTCAATCGGCCGCTACGCCAAAGTCGGCGGCGAAATCGGTGCGAGTGTGATTGAAGCCTATTCCAATAAAAGTCACCACGGATACCTGGGACACTCCTACGTGGGACAATGGGTCAATCTGGGCGCCGGCACGTCGAACAGTAATCTAAAAAACAGCTACGGCCAGATCCGCATGGAAGTAGACAACCAGCCAATCAACACTCGCATGCAATTCATGGGCTGTGTGATCGGCGACTTCACGAAGTCAGCGATCAACACCTCAATCTTTACGGGTAAACTGATCGGCGCCTGCAGCATGCTCTACGGATACGTCACGACGAATGTCCCCAGTTATGCCAACTATGCTCGCACTTTCGGTCAGATCACCGATCTGAACCCCGAAATCGTCGCTTTGACTCAAAAGCGAGCCTTCCAGCGTCGAGGGATTCAGCAACAAGAATGGCAGCTGGCCCTGCTGAAAACGGCCTACAATCTCGTCGCGTGCGATCGACAACTAGCCGATCAGCCGCTTTCGCTATAAATTGTAGAGATTGCTTCTAGACCGCCATCCCTGATTTCACGCACGTTGGACGGACAGTGTGCTGAATCCCCGAAGTATGGCACAGCGACTGAAACAGATTCCAATGGCGCTCTCTGACTTTTTTGGTTCCAACAGGTTTGGCTTGTCGTTTGAGCTTTTTCCTCCCAAGACCGATGCCGGACTTGCCGCCCTCTATCGGCATGTGGAAGTCCTGCTTGAATTTGAACCGAATTTTGTCACCTGCACTTACGGTGCGGGGGGATCAACTCAGGACAAGACACTCCAAATTGTCGAGGCCGTCAAACAGAGATTTGGGGTCCATGTCGCATCTCACCTCACTTGCGTGGGATCAACCGTCGACGACCTTCGCAGCTACCTGCGAGCAGCAACCGAACGTGGGGTCGACAGTATCGTTGCCTTACGAGGCGATCCGCCGCAGGGTGAAACCCATTTTCAAGCCGTCGACGGCGGATTGCAGTACGCGAACGAACTTGTCAGCCTCATTCACGAAGAATTCCCGAATTTCGGCCTGGCTGTCGCCGGCTACCCTGAAACACACCAAGAGGCACCCTCCGCTGAGGTCGACCTGGAAAACCTCAAGCGGAAAGTCGACACGGGCGCCGATATTGTCATGACGCAGTTGTTCTACGAAAACCAGGATTTCTATCGCTTCCGAGATCAATGTCAGGCGACCGGCATTCAGATCCCTGTCGTTCCCGGTCTGCTTCCCGTCACAAACCTTCACCAAATTCAACGCATCACTTCACTCTGCGGTGCACGTCTTCCCGCCGACTTTGTGAATCGACTCGCCGAAAAGGAAGACGATCAAGAATGGCAATTCCAGGTCGGGGTGGATTTCGCCATTAATCAAGTGCGTGAACTGATTGAGCAGGGTGTCCCGGGGGTCCATTTCTATGTGCTCAACAAATCGCAGGCGACAAGTCAAGTTTTGCGAGCTCTGAACCTACCCCACCGCAACTCAGAGACCTCGTAATCCACCCACTCCATCGGTGACGGCAAAAGCGAAAACGTAGGGCGGGAGCAACGCCGAGCCGAGTCCTGGACTCTCCCGGCTCAAACCAACTCAGACAATCATGAAAAATAATCGATCGGTCACAACGGGGATCGGTCACAGCTGGACCTAAGTAGAAAAAGACGTGCTGGGAAAATGAGCTGAGCAGCGCGCAAAAAAAAACCTCCGGTCGGACGCACCGACCGAAGGCTGAGAGGAACTCGGCTCGTCTCTCTAGCCGATTCCGTTTTCGTAGGCTCGCGGGACTTCCAAACCTTCGAGGAAACCCATCAATCCGCGACAGCGATACGGTTGCTGCAGTTTGCGAACCGCTTTGGACTCGATTTGTCGCACTCGTTCTCGGGTGACGGAAAAGATCTGCCCGACTTCTTCCAGCGTGTAGGAATATCCATCAGTCAGGCCATATCGGAGACGCAGAATCTCTCGCTCACGATGGTTCAGCACCTGCAACGCGTTGTCAATCTGCTGCTTAAGTGCTTGTTGATTCGTGTCGTAAAGCGGATCGTCGTCTCGATAATCTTCCAAGAACTCACCAAAATAGCTATCGTCGTGATCGCCAACGGGCTGATCGAGCGAGAGCGGCTGTCGTGACATCTTCATGATGCAGCGAGCATCGTCCAATGAAAGGTTGGCTCGCTCTGCAATTTCTTCTGCCGAAGGCTCTCGTCCTAATTCCTGTACCAGATCACGAGTCACCTGTCGTACTTTGCTCATCGTCTCGATCATGTGAACCGGAACTCGGATCGTTCGACTTTGGTCAGCAATCGCTCGGGTAATGGCCTGACGAATCCACCACGTCGCGTAAGTCGAGAACTTGTATCCACGAGCATGCTCGAACTTGTCGACAGCTCGCATCAATCCCGTGTTACCTTCTTGGATCAAATCAAGGAAGGTCAATCCACGGTTGCGGTACTTCTTGGCGATCGAGACGACCAATCGCAGGTTACCCGCCGACAACTCTCGCTTGGCCGCATCGTAGGCCTGCTGATAGGTCTCCGTTCGCTCCAAACGACGTCGCAGTGTCTCCGGACTCTCAAGCGTGATACGCATCAGATAGTGCAATTCGGCTCGTAAAGCTTCTACTGACTGACCACCGGCTTCCATACCGCCACCCTTGTGAATCTGATCCAACAAAGTCGACATGCGAGCCGAGATCTCACGAACCTTATCGAGAAGCGGCAACAGGCGTTGCGTGCGAAGATTCAACTCTTCAACCAATCTTACGCCACGATTTCTACGTTGGGTCAATCGCTTCCAGGCGTCGCGTCGCTCAACCGTGCTGTGACGTTTGCTGATTGCGATTCGGAAATCTTTTTGATTCGCAACCAGGATTTTGCGAAGCGTGTTCACATTCGGCGGAATCCGCTGCATGATCTTTTTCTTTTCGGTCGTGTTGGTGACCGAAACTTCAATTGTGCGATCAAGTCGCAACTCGCCGTCGCGAACCTTCTCCAACGACGTTACTGCTGCCTGCAAAACAAAGTCAGTGGCCAGCATCCAATTGCGGAAACGGGTGCGTGTCTCTTCAATCTTTTTCGCGGAAGAAATCTCTTCTTCGCGAGTCAACAATGGAATTTCACCCATCTGCATCAGGTACATACGAACTGGATCGTCGATGGCGATCGGTGCGTCATTCGATTCGGTTGGCTCAGCCTGGTCTTCGTCTTGAGAACTGGAAGCAACAGTCTTCTTCGTAGCAGATTTCTTCGCAAATCGGCGAGTTAAAGAAGTTTTCTCGAGCTGGGAAACCGCTGCCTGAGTTCCGTTGACCGTGTTCTCAATAGTTGACGTTGCAGTCGTGGTAGTTTTCGGCACAGATGAGTTCCTCGATGGTTCGGCGATGAGCCAAGAAGAGATGAGAGACGAGTGACGGAGGGGAATTGCACTTGTGATGCCAAACACACATTAACGAACATTTATGAACATAACGTCAAACACAACAACAACTTACGACCCAAGATCCATTTTGGCCGTCTGCGCGATTTGATGCATCGAGACAGCACAGGTGGTCAATAGTCATCCGCGTGGCGAAAAAAAATCTCATTCCCTTGCCAATCAAGGGCACGAGCCGCCATACGCCACGATGAGGATTGTTAAAACCACTAGAATCGGGGGTACCCCCGAATGGCGTTCCCGACGCCATTCCGACGACCGGGCTCGCCGAAAGGCTCTTTCTTCATTCCATCTCAACGCACTTAGTCGGCAATTAGCGGGCGACGGCCGTCGAAATCAACGCGGTGACAGAGGGAAAGCCCAGATCCCGTTGCGTTTGACGACAAAGCGCGACTCTTTCGTTCAAAAAACAAAGGGGCGACGCGCTCCACCAAAAACGGAAAACGGGAACCGCATCCGCGTCTTACTAATGTGATGAAGGAGCAACCGTTCGATGAAGGCCAGAGGGGCTCAGGAAGAAGTGGCCTTAAACTGCTGTAGTTCGGCAGAACCGATGCGACCGTCATGCAGAGCGGATGCCAACAGAGCGAATTGGCATCCATCCTCGGCGAGACCGCAAAGGTCGGTCATGTGGCTGACGCCGCCACCGCAAATGATTTCAACTCCCTCGTTTCGGCGGCGAATTTCCCGACACAACGGTCGTGTGCCCGTGCCGGCATCAATTCCCACCCGAGCGACATCAAGTAGAATCAGACTGGAAAATCCTCTCGCAATCAACTCGCCAGCCACCTGCAAGGGTGGTGCACTTCTCCAAGCTGGCACAGACGTCCGCATTTGACCCTGCATCAAATCGAGACTGACGACCATGCGATCCGCACCGAACTTGGCCAGCATTCGATCCAAATCCTCGCTCGATCTCAGCGATTCCAGTCCGCAAATGAGCCGAAGTTCCCGTTCTGCAGCCCAATCAACGATGGCCTGCGCCCGATCGAGCGTATCAATTCCGGCATCAATCCACAAAGCCAAGCCGGTCTCTGCCACTTGATTGTATCCATCCCAATCCGGCTCAGCGCCGCCAATCGCGTCGAGATCGGCCAGATAAATCTGATGCAAGCCAAGTTTTTGAAAGGCTCGCGAGATCGCCGCGGGGGATGCGTCCCGACAGAGAACGCTTTGCACGGGCTGGTACAACTCACGTTGCCCTGCGCGTCCGAGAACGACTTGGCCACCTTTCAGATCGATGACGGGCAGGACACGCAAGAGTCACCTAATACATCAAGAGAGCGACGCCTATCCGCCAGCGTCCGCTGCACTGGTTTACAATTCGAAGTCGTCTTCCGTGGCTTGCTTTTGATAGATCGGCAGATGACGGTAGTAGACTTCAAGCACCATGGTTGCCATGCTCGTGCAGTACAAACGCCCACCACTGGTGGATGAGTGATTGTTTCCCATGTACCAACTGCCAGTCTCATGCCCTGATTTTGCCTGACTGTTAACGAGCATCTCTCGCATTTCCTTATTCCATTTCTTCCATCCTTCGCCCTCATAGTGCCGCATGACTTGCGTTGCATAGTAGTTGTAATACATATCTTTTTTGGACGGCCCCGACTTACTGAGTCGCTTCACGCCGGCCTTGAGAGCCGGGTGCTGACGCTCCCAGCCGAGGTACATACGGCAGAGCAGCCCGATCGCCGAGGTCGACGGTTTTCGACCTGGATCCAGGTAACCATAGGCGGCTCCGTCATCCGTTTGCACCGAGTCGAGGAATTTCGTCGCACCCAGAAAGACAGAAGGATCGACGTGCAAATAAGCCATGCGACCACTCTTGAGCGCCATCAACTGCCAGCCGACCACGGAAGTGTCACCCGGTTGTCGTGCCACATAGCGCCAACCACCTCCCACCGGATCTTGGGCATAAGCGATGTAGTTGAGTGCCGCTTGTGCAGGACGCATCAACATTTGATCCTGCGTCATCGCGTAAGCTTCGGACAGAGCAATGGCACAAAGTCCATGAGAGTACAAGCGTCCACCGCCTTCGATGAACGCACCATTACGTTGTTGCCGGCTGAGCAAAAAGTACAAACCGGCCTCAACGACTCGCTTGTACTGCCCTTCCTTGTGGGTGTGCCCGGCTCCTAAGAAGGGCAACAGAGCCATCGCCGTGGCACCGTTGTGGGCGTCCATGGATCCCCGATCGCGACACGGACAATTACCCTCAAGATGCTCAAAGCTCCAGCTCCCATTCGGATTTTGATGCTGTTGCAGCCACTTCAAGGCCATCTCAACGGCTTTTTCACTTCCCTCCGTGCCGCCGCCTTCCCGCACCAATTGCGCTCGGGAAGCCTTGCCTCGACCCTCCAGCCCGACACCAGCAAAGGTACCGATCTGCTTCAGTAAATCACTTTTGGGTGCCACATCGGTTCCAAGCGGGTCCAATTCGGTGAAAGTGGCTGCGGCTTCCAGATCGTCAGCAGCAAACACATCCGGTACATCCGTCTCCATTTCTGTCGGCTGCACGTCCACCGGTTCCGTCGATGCCAGATCTGTCAGTTCGACGTCCTCTACCTCAACGTCGGCTTCGACCATCTCGAATAGCGGAGCATCATCGATCTGCGTTGTTTCCGCATCGCCCAACTCGATCTCGTTGTCGCGTTCCCGAATGATTGGCGGCAAAGTGAATAGAGCCAAACAGAACAAGAGCACAACATGCACCACCATGCTCACGAGCCAGCTGGGAATCGCCGAAAAGAACAAAAAACGATGGGAAGACGGTTCTTCCGGGGGAGGTGGTTCTGGATCCGTTTCGCTTTCGGTGCTGACGGGGACTTCGGCGCTGACGGGGACTTCGGTGCTGACGGGGACTTCGGTGCTGACGGGGACTTCGGTGCTGACGGGGGCTTCGGTGCTGACGGGGACTTCGGTGCTGACAACGGGTAGTGCATTCTCAGAGCGATTTCCACTCTTTTTCTTCCGCTTTTTCGACGGGGTCAACTTCGCATCGGAAACCTCGATTTCTAGACTTGGCTCACCCTGCTTCTCTTCGATTCGGCTCGGCATGGGAGCAGATGGCGTTTCCACGTTCGATCCATCCGTGCCAGCTGGAACGTCGGCAGACGCGACCGATTCATTCGATTCTTCGATGCGATCAGGGTCCACATCGAGGCTCAATTCGGACAGATCGAGTTTTTCCGGGAGGGCGTTGCGGGAACTTGCTCCCGATTTCCTACCCGATTTGGATGATGAGGGATTTTTTGAATCCATGCCGTGTCGGCCCCGGCGGCCGGCTAAAACGGCCACCACAATGCGGTTTTGAGTAATTTCATCACCGCAAGATTGGTTGAAATAGGAATTACGACTTCAAGCGACTGGTCTGCCCGACACCTGTCTTCGCGAAAATCCTGACCCCGTTATTCTACGATGAATCGGACAAATACCCAAAGGACTGGTTGAAACCTCGCCTTCCCCCCTCGTCAAAGGTGGCCTTTATCCGCTAAATTCCCGCAAAATGGCCTTCAGCGGATTCCAGCAACAACACCTGGAAACTTTGGCGGCCATCTGCGTACAATGGTCCTTTAATATTTGAAAACCTCGCTCACTTGAGTGACTTCCCAACAGGAATGAGGAGCTGGACGATGGCCAAAAGTAAGAAGAAGGCGGAAACCGTCCACTTGGTTTGCCAAGAAACCGGGGACTACAACTACACCATTCGCCGCAAGTCGGGCGGAGAAAAATTGAAACTTAAAAAGTATTCTCCCCGTCTGCGAAAGCACACCCTTCACACCGAAAAGAAAAAATAGCGGGACTCGCGGCGACTTGACTGCTCGCTCGGAGGTTCGCTTCGGGCGAAACCAGGGACGACATGCAAAAACGCTGGCGAATTCAGCCACATGACTCAGCGTTGATTTCACGGATGGAACACTCGGCAAATGTGCCGAGTGTGGTAGCTCAATTGCTGTCTGTTCGCGGTATGACACAAGCCCCCGCGGCAACCGAGTTTCTCGAAGCCAAACTCTCAGGGCTGCGCGACCCCGAATTGCTGCCGGGTTTGAGTCAAGCAGCGGATCTAATCTATGAGGCCGTACGAGACAAACGTCGCATTGTCGTCTATGGAGACTACGATGCGGACGGCATGACGGCCACGGCCCTGCTTTTCCGCTGCCTCCGAATGGTTGGTGCGAACGTCGGCTATTACGTTCCCAATCGGATGGACGAAGGCTATGGGTTGAACGATGCGGCCTTGCAACGGTTAGCCAGCGAAGGTGTTTCCCAAATCGTGTCGGTCGACTGCGGTATCGCGAGTGTTGACGAAGCGGTCACGGCTCGTGAACTCGGCCTTGAGTTGATCATCACCGATCACCATCAGATGGCCGATCGACTGCCAGAGGCCGCCGCGATCGTGCACCCGATGTTGCCGGGACACGACTATCCCTTCAAATCGCTCTGCGGAGCTGGTGTTGCATTCAAACTCGCATGGGCGATCTGCCAACGTGTAAGCAAGGCGAAACGTGTGGCCGAACCATTTCGCAATTTCTTAATGACTGCCTTAGGTTTTGCGGCCATCGGTACAGTCGCCGACGTCGTGCCGCTCGTAGATGAAAATCGCATTCTCGTAAAACATGGCCTGCTCAGCTTAAAGGCTCGACCATCGATCGGCGTCGAGTGCTTGATGCGTTTGACCGGCGTCGACAAAAAGTCGCAGCTTGGCAGTGAAGACATCGGCTTTTCCCTCGCACCACGTCTAAACGCTGCCGGTCGACTCGGTCAAGCACAACTCGGCGTCGAACTGTTGGCAACCGAAAATGAAGAGCGAGCTAAATCGCTTGCTGAGTACATCAACGAGCTAAACAACAACCGGCTGCATCTGGAAAGAAGTATTTATCTTTCGGCCAACAAACAAGTCAAAGAGCGTTTTGCTCCAGACGACGACCCCGCACTTGTGCTGGCCGATCGCGGCTGGCACCAGGGGGTGATCGGAATTGTTGCCGGTCGGCTGGCTGAAAAATACTACCGCCCCGTCGTGATGATCGCCCTCGATGAATTGGGTGGGAAGCCGGGAACAGGTTCGGCTCGCAGCGCAGCCGGATTAGATTTACATCACGCTCTTGCGGTTTGCAGTGAGCACCTGGTGAAACACGGCGGCCATGCAGCTGCTGCCGGACTTCGCATTGACGAAGACAAGGTGGATGCCTTCCGAGCGCACTTTTGCGAGCATGTCGAGCAGTCACTGACAGCCGAAGCACGCGTGGCCGAATTGAACATCGATGCCGAAACAACTTTCACCGAAATGACGCTTGGCACCGTACAACAGATGGAACGGCTGGCCCCCTTTGGACAGGCCAATCCGCGCCCCTTGCTTTGCACCTCAGATGTGAACATTCAAGGCGAACCGAAACCAATGGGAAAAGGCGATCGACACGTCACCCTGACGCTGGAGCAATACGGAGTCCGTTTGCGAGCCGTGGCCTTCAACCAACCGGAATGGGTCCAAGAACTGTCCGATAACGAAGGTCCGCTGGACGTGGCCTTCCGGCCGATCATTAACGAATTTCGAGGACGCCGCTCCGTCGAACTTCAGCTCGTCGACTGGCGCCCGGCACGCGAGTTGGCTCAATCCTAACCTCCACGAAGTCGACTGGGCTTGGTTTTGACTGGGCTTGGTTTGAGGTGGACTCGTCCAGGCAACCATTCAGCCTGCTTTCTCGCCCACCACGCGATCGGCCTCTGTAGATCAGCTCACGGCACACGAAAAAACTCCACTCCATCCAGATGCCCTTGCATGGAAGCGCCTCCCATCAAGAGCAAACCGCCGTCAGGCCCTGGCAACATTCGATGAAAGAAACGCGGCTCGGCAAGTTGCCCGACCGCCTCCCATTCACCCCGCGGATCGCGTAAACAGTTCACAACTCCGTCGAAACCACTCACGTACAGGCAGCCATCGAGATTCCAGGCAGAAACACCAAAACCTGTTAACCCTTCGCCTGGATACGAAACGCCTTCCGACCATTCCGAGCTTTCGGGATCGTAAACGTTCACCTCGCGTGATATTTCGCCATTCGAGTCGATCCCACCGACAACAATCAGTTTTCCATCCAAATGCCCCACTGCCAAAGCGCGCCGTTCGAACGGTTGCTCAATTTTCTCCCAGACTTGCTGGTCAGCCGCCAGATCCGTAACCAAACAGTGTCCGATCCACTCCCCTTCATCACTTCCACTTAGGCTCCAGCCACCAACCACGTACAACTTATCACCCATCACAACCGCATCGTGGGAGGAGCGTGGTTCCGGTAACGGGGTCAACGCTTTCCAAGTTTTCGAGTCAGGATCAAAGTGACAAAAGTCCGTCGTGGAATGCAGGTCGTCATCTTGTCCAGAAGCGTTTCGCGCCGTCATACCACCGACCCGATATAGCTGGTCACGATTGGCAACCAGGGCAAGTCCCTGGACTGGCGTCTCAAAGGCCAAATCTTCCCAATCGGAATCGGGGGTCAAAGAGATGCGTGCAAAACAATTGACAAGATTATCGCGAGAATGAGCGTGTGCCTCGCCAATGTGCCCGCCATAAACGTACAAATGGTCGTTGCTGACGGCAGCTCCAAAACTTGCCACCGCGTGGGGCAACGACCAAGCTACCGTCTTTGCTTTCCGTGAAGCGGATTTCTGACCCTCCCGCGCGGATACCTCATCTAATTCAGCGGATTCGCCGCCGTTTTGCATGATAGTCAGTGAGGCAAAATGAATCGCGTTCAAGAAAGGCTCACCAGCGACGTCGCCTTTTCGCCCCTCTTCGCTCACGCTCGCCAAAAAACCAACGATTCCCCGAGGTAGCTGGGAGAAAACAACCTTGCCCTGCTCATCCGTTGTTTGCTGCGCGTTGGGAAAGTCATCCGCCACATCCACCAAAGACACGCTTGCGTTGGCCGCCGGCTTATGATTCCAAAACAGCTGGATCGAAAATTCGCCCTCGTTCCATTCAGGTACCATTTGAAGGCGTTGTGTCTTTGATCTCCCAAGTCCTCGCCATTCCGCCGGATCGGCTACCAAATAGTGCTGCGCGTAAAAAGTGAGCAATGATCCACGATACACCCCGTATTGGCTTGTGGTTTCAATGATGCCTGACTCGGGCACAGCGTCTTGCGAAACTAGCCCCACGAATTTGTCCCCCTCAACAAGCTCGAGCGGAAGATCTCGTTGCTGGTCGATTGTTCGGTGCTTCACCTGCGTTTGAGAGAGACTCTCCGGCAGATGATAATCCCGCTCAGCAGCCGTTTCGCCAAAAAACACGATCGCCTTGCCATCATCCGATGCCAACCACACAAAGTGAGCGGAACAATTAGTCAGAAAATTGGCAATTAAAAACAAAACTCCCAGGACAATCGAACGTGTGTACATGAAACCAATTTCCTTTGTATTTTCTTGTCTTCTTCCATCACTCGCCCTCGCGGGCTCGCGACTCGCTCACATCCATCGGCAGCCTTTCTTCATTGTTCACAAGTCAGTGGGAATCAGGCAAGTTTGATACGCAATAAGATGCGGTGAAATTTTGAATTCGTAACCCCCTCCCAACGGCTGAAACCGTTTTTGTGCTTGAGCTTTGAGCTACCCAATGGTGCGTGCTACAACGCTCCCCCGTTTTTGCGGTTGTCGGAGATCCTGCTCATCGATAACTCCTGGATCGGATTGATCCAACAACGGAAATCAACATTCATCGAATTCTGTGATCGACGAGGCGAAAAGCGTTGACTAGTCGCCTCCGCAGCTCAAAACGACCATATCTGGCGGATATTCGCCAAAAATCGATCTCTGGATCAATTCCAATCGTGCTGTGGCCCAGAATCCGGCAACCGATTCCAAAACGTCGAGCGTGGAAAACGACACAAGCCCTATTGATACTCTGTCTCAACTAGACTAGGATCACAGCCAACCGTTGAGCTAATCGATCGGATTACCGGCAGAAATAGCGAGATCAACGGTAATTCTCCACCATCCGGCATCCTCGCGCCTTTCAAGCCTAAAAACTTTGAGACTTGATCTCACCATGAATGATTCCTCTGAAAAACCTAACGACGCGTTCAATGAGAGCATCGAGTCATCTCAAGAGGGTGATCTGATCCTTGAATCGAGCGATCTCCTCCGTGGCCAACGCATGGTTCTGATCAACCACAAGGGCGATCGGTACCGGCTGATCGAAACTCGCAACGGCAAATTAATCCTTCAAAAGTAGTGTCAGATGTCACGATGACACCTCGTCAGAGTCCTGGTAGAATCGGCGTATTGCTCGAATAATTCGTCCGAGCATGGTGGAGGCATGGAGGCTTGTGAGACGCCCTCACTGTTTGACACCAAGGGTTTAACGACACACGGGGCGTGGCTCAGCCTGGTAGAGCGCTGCGTTCGGGACGCAGAGGTCGCTGGTTCAAATCCAGTCGCCCCGACTTGAAATCAAAACAGCTCGTTGTGTTGATGCGCGGCGAGCTGTTTCTGCTTCCATAGCAACGAGTTGTGCTCCACTCTTCGCTCGTCTTTTTTGGTTCAAACGATTCCTCCAACCTCAACACCTTTGACCCGTGTCTTCTGCAAACCCCTGTGCGGAAGCCGTTTGGCGAGTTCGAATCCCGTCACCACTTTCAACAGACTCGGTCTGTGACGATTGGCATTCTCGCCCGGTACTCGCTGTCCATCAGCGCCGTCCCGTGGCGGAGTCAAAACTGCAGAGGATGGATTCTCCAACGCAAGCAACGGTCTAGAACCAGTTTCAAAACGGTGTTGCCAGTGCCAGTAACACTGCAACACAAGCGTTTCTCAATTGCCGAACAGGGTTTTGAAACTTGTTCTAACGCAAGCTATCGAAGGTGATGTATCCGATGGAATGGCGAAATCTGCAGCGGTTTCGATCACCGCTTGGTCGAAGCTGAATGCGGCCGAATCGCTTTAATTGCGCGTGCTGGGTTACCGGGTTCATCTGGCGTTGGCGCTCATCATCGACGGGAAGCTCTATGTCGCCGACGGCTCACAAAACAGGCAAAATGCGGGTGCGGGACGCGCTATGAGCGGGAGGCACGGTGTGACTTGAGTACCTGCGCACCAAGGGATTAGCGAAGCTGGGTAGTCGTAGGGAAGTGCCGGTTCTTGGCTCCCACAGACTCCTTCGCCGAGGCTTGGCTGTCTCCAGGACGAGACATGGCCAAGCTGTAGTCGTGCTTCTGCGCCAGCGTATCCGACGTTGGGCGTTCTGCTAACCGATACGTTTCGTGGCCGAGGCTCTTCACAAAAAAACGCCAAATCCACACGAAAGATGTCCACGATCGCGAGAAAGCCCTGGTAACTAAGCGTGGCCGACTCGCAGCACGATTTATCGTCTGGTTCCTAAAAAACGCGGCGTAGTTTACAGCAGCTGGCCACGTATTAGTCGGACTCAAACGCGGCTGCGCCACGCCCGCATGGCTACGTTGCCTCGCTTACTCGATAATACAAGGCCTCCTCCCTTAGAGATTCTGCTTGACAGTTGAATGGATAGCTCTGATGACAAAAGAGATCGCGTGCTGAAAGCGGCCCTGGAGTGCCGCACAGAACTGGATTTCCGGCCAAACGGAAAGCCAATCACCGTAAATGACGACTCCTCAAACCAGAAAACGTTAGCGTCTAACATTCGCCTGCGTTAAGCTGCGCACATCGAAACCGTTTCTAGGGAGTTGCTCGGATGAGATATCGTCTCACGCTTTGTGCCGTCTGTTTTCTGATCGTTTCGTCCGCTGCCTATTCGCAAATGATTTGGCCCAATCCGAATCCGGTGGGAAATACGATCACGGTGGATACAAGCCGTTCCAACGTTGCTAATCCGTTTACAAACAATGGGAATATCGACATTGCCACCACCGCCAAGCTGACCAATGCATTTGGCGGCACGCTGAACAACGACGGCACGCTGAACAACGACGGCACGCTGAACAACGCCGGCACGCTGACCAGTAATAGCTTTGAAAGCACGCTGAACAACGACGGCACGCTGAACAACGCATTTGGCGGCACGCTGACCAACAACAACGGGCTGACCAACGCCGGCACGCTGAACAACGCCGGCACGCTGAACAACGCCAGCTGGCTGGACAACGACGGCACGCTGACCAACTACGGCTTGATTGAAATCACAGTTTCCGGCTATCTGTCCAACCAAGGCACGCTGAACAACTACCGCACGCTGACCAACGCCAGCACGCTGGACAACGACGGCACGCTGACCAATAGCATTGGCGGCACGCTGACCAACGACGGCACGCTGACCAATAGCATTGGCAGCACGCTGGACAATGATGGCACGATCGACACGACCAATGGAACGTTCACCAACTACGGCACGAAAACAGGCAGTGGCCATATCGAAGGAAGCTATATCGATCATGGTGATACCCAACCGGGTAATTCTGCCGGTGTGATGACGATTAATGGCGACTATTTCAAAGTCGGAGGCCGCAAGGAAGTCGAACTGGGCGGACATTTCCACGGCGATGGCGATAAATCACTGACTGAATATGACTGGCTGGATGTGACGGGAAATGTCGAACTGGCCGGTATCCTGCACGTCCACTTGATCGACGGTTTTGAACTTGCGGAGGGCATGTCGTTCAACTTCCTGCGCGTCGGTGGTACGCTCACCGGTCAATATGACAGCCTTGGCGAAGGTGATCTCGTCGGCAACTTTAGCGGCCAAGACCTGTTCATTACCTACGCCGGTGGCGACGGCAACGACGTAACGTTGTTCACGGTTCCCGAACCGACTTGTGACGTCAACGGTGACGGTTCCTGTGACACCGTGGACATCGACGCCATGTCGCAGAACGTGATTGACGGTACGGCCACGGCCGCGGACCGCAATGCGTTGATCGAAGGCGCCAGCCCTGACGGTTTCAACACCTACCTGGGTGACTCGGACCTGAACGGCCAGTTTGACGAGCAGGACATCATCGCAGCCTTCATCGACGGCAAGTACCTATCGGGGGATGCCGCTGGTTGGGCTCAAGGCGACTGGGACGGAAACTTGCGGTTTGACGAGCAAGACTTCGTCCAGGCGATCATCGCAGGTGGATACCTGTCTGGCCCACGTGCCACTGCTGCCGTTCCAGAACCGTCGAGCTTCGTTCTGCTAGGCCTCGGCCTGCTGGCTTTCGCTCGACGTCGTGGCTAGGCGCCGACCACTGTGCTGATCTGGTCGATGCTGGCCGGACTAGGACTGGCGGTTCGACGACGGCAGTAAGTGGCTAACACTTTGTTGTCCCGCGGCCGATCCCAGCGGCTACTACTTAGCGTTTGCACCAGAGTTGCATGCGGCAAGACCGTCGGTGAATTGATGCCGGTGATGCGGACGTCAGCCTCCAACCTCTGGCCCTCACGGCCGGTGACCTGCGACGCGACTTCCCGCCGCAAAAAATCGGCCAAACACATCGCCGTATCGGGCTACGTGGTGACTACCACCCTACTACCACATTTGTACTTTCAACGGCTGTATATTAAGGGCAACAAACGTCCATGTGGCAGTCCCCGAAACCGCTGATTTTGAAGGCATTCAGGAGTTTACGGCGTGTGGCCCCCCTTTCTTGTTGTCGCTTACGGGGACGGTGGAAATGTTACTCACGTTCACATCACCGATGCGGGTCGTGATGTCCTGGACGGTCGACAGGCCAATCCGCGGGCATAAACCGACAACTAACTCGCAGAGGTCTCAGAAGCACTGGACACCGGTGCGAGTTTGCCGAGACGCCAACTCAGCGAAGTCGATGCATCCGACGCGACTTACGGCGAGACCGAATTGACAGCGTCGCACCGCAGGTCGGGCAGCACCGCAGTACCTCTCGCAGTGTTAAACTAGTCAATCTTTTGTTCGAGTTTCTTAAC
>JAQWSU010000008.1 GCA_029243025.1 Pirellulaceae bacterium
AAGAGAAATCGTGATGCTACCACTTTCAGGTGTGTAGTCCGTTGCTTTCCCACCGAGCGTTACATACTGATTGTCGCCATTTAGGTTGACGGCTTTACCAAGCTTGCCCTTTGCAAAGCCAGGAGCGTTCACTCCCTTGGCATGACGTCCGTTACCACTCACGTCGTTCAGATTGCCATCAAGAGGCCAATGGCCGATGATTCCTTCTTTGACGTCGGCAAGATTCTTGGTACCCCGTCCCCGATTCCAAAGTGCAGCAACCTCATCGCCACTTAGACTCCGACCCCAGATCGCCACATCATCGACCTTCCCATTCCAGGTGCGATTCTTGTGGTACCAATTGGTTCGGTTCGTGCCAGCGGATTCCTTGCGATTCGTTTTGACGTAACTGCCAGAACCGCCAACAACCAATTGGGGATCCAGCGAGAAGTCCGTACTCGGAAGGTTCGTGTTATGCCCCTCAATCGCAATCACGTTTTTGCCCGTTCGAAATGCACTGGCATATTCGTTGAGCGAAAAATAGTCATCATTTCCAGCCTCATGATTATTGACCGTTAGCTCACCTGTATCCTTGTCAACAATGATATTGCTCGAGTTAAAGAGACGACGACCATTCGCGTAAATGACAAACCCGTCGTCATAGTTGATCAACAGGCCAAGACGCTTGAGATCTGTTCCTGCGGGGATCTCAAATTCTTTGCGAATGAAGATCGTGGTGTAATTATTTTGCATGTCAGACAACACCGTGTTGTCATCATTGTCTCCATAGCCAAACCCGGCTTTGCCACTCTTCCAGCCGGCTTTTTCGGCGTCGAAACCAAGCCCCGTCCAGCTACCATCGTCAGGTTCCTGACCACCAGCGAGATATTCCCAAGTTGCAGCTTTATCGATCAGCGTTTTGCTCTCAGACTCACTCACGGCGGTCAGCTTCAAATCGGCGGAACGCTCAAACAGCGGCTCGCCCCGCCAGTTGTAGAAGGTGCTCTCTTCTTTGCCGTCAGAGATTCGCCGTATTTCGTGCTGATCACCGCGGTAAATGATCCACTCACCTTGAATCCTTTTTGACGCGTCAGATCCGTCTGCGGCAATGCCGGATTGGCCGGAAAGGAGCAGCCAACCGCCGACGGTGACCACCCAACACAATTTCATCAAGTCGATTTTTCTCATCATGTGTAACCTTTGCCTCGAAGAAGTGATCCAAAACGATTCTACAATTACCTCAAGTCCCTTCCCTGCCTGCCCAAACGGGCCACTTCCAGCGACATCCGCTGGAGAGAACCCGCAGGTTGATGTGCGTGATTTAAGACGGTTTTTCCCAATCAAATTGGTTGTTTTTTCGCTCGAAGTTGAATCCGCATCCTGGATGCTTCGATTCCACGAGCAAAGTCCCCCCTCCAAAATCTGTCTTGGGCCGCATTTTGCGGTACTTTTGGGCAGGCTGGGTTGCTCAGCCTGCTCTTTGGCCACTTGCAAAACGGGCAGAACACTCGCAAATTAAAACAGGAAAAACGTCACCGCGAGTGAGCTCCACGCTCAGCCACCCTTTCCAGCCGAGTGCCCTTCGAAGCCAATTTCGCGGCTGCCTGATTTGCCAGACACCGACCTTGCCCCCTTACGCTAAAATTATTTCCGGCACTCCCATCACCATTTTCCAATCGTTCGCGCTGGCTCAGACTCCGCAAAAATCGTCGTCTTGGAAAACCGTAGAGAAGAGCAGGCGTGCGGTAGTAGTAAGAAGCAGGTCACCCACAAACGAAAAACCCCTTGCCTTGATTGAGGCAAGGGGTTTGATCAATTCAACGGTGAGAACCATCTAGTCTTGGCTGATCAATTCGGCAGCGTCATCCAAATGATTATTCTTCGCCATTTGCAGAGCGCTGGCTCGGTTCCATCGCAAATCAGGATTAGTCCCGTTCTCGAGTAGAACTTTCACACATGCCAAGTTGTCGCGGTTTTCCTCAGGCAATCCAGGCATCATTCGCGCCATGGCATGATGGAAACCTGTTTGGCCGTTCCTCGCCCTCATATTGGGATCTACCTTCTGATCTTTCAACAAGAAGGTGAGCACTTCCGGCTGCCCCCAAAAAGCGGCTTCATGAATACAACCCCCGCCTTGTGCTTGGCGTGCATCAATGTCTGCACCTTCCGCAAGCAACAGCTTGACAGCGTCCACATGAGGAGTGCCAACAGCAACGAGTAGCGGCGTCTTATTAAACCTGGAGGCTTTATCAACATCCGCTCCGTTGGCAAGCAAATGTTTCATAACATCGAGATGTTCGCCAGCAGCCGCATAAGCGAGCGGCGTATACGAATTCTTAGATGTCGCATTGGGGTTTACCCCAGACTTCAACAACGCCTTTACTTTCTCGAGATCACCACTGCGAGCGGCGATTAAGAGAGCCTCCTCCGGATGGGATGTACTCCGATAGACTCCCGAAGTGTGTCGATTCGCAGTCTGCTGAATTGAAGGCTTAGCATAAACCCGTAGCGAATCCTGCGACGGCATGAAGTCGCCTTCGAGCGAACCTTCGGCATCGATCTGCGCCTGTAGATTTGCTCCTACTGCGGGAAGCCAACCGTCCTCATCCGTGCCCAAATCTCCAATCCCGTTGTTGCCACTATTTGCGACGAGAATATTGTCGATATAGAGCCGGACTTCTTTTCCCTTTTCGGTAACTGCCACCAAATGATGCATCTTACCGTCGTCAACCTTCGTATTGTTTCGGACCCATCCGCCACCAAGATAGCTCATGTTTGGCGACATATTCTGGCGATGGATTCGCCAATCCGAGGGACCACTGTCACCGATTGACAACAATGTTTGCCATCGCTTGTCAAAATCATTGACGTTAAACCAAAGAGAAATCGTGATGCTACCACTTTCAGGTGTGTAGTCCGTTGCTTTCCCACCGAGCGTTACATACTGATTGTCGCCATTTAGGTTG
>JAQWSU010000009.1 GCA_029243025.1 Pirellulaceae bacterium
CAACCTAAATGGCGACAATCAGTATGTAACGCTCGGTGGGAAAGCAACGGACTACACACCTGAAAGTGGTAGCATCACGATTTCTCTTTGGTTTAACGTCAATGATTTTGACAAGCGATGGCAAACATTGTTGTCAATCGGCGACAACGGTTGGGCTGACTGGCGAATTCACCGACACCAGTGGACTCCCAATATCAGCTACCTTGCTGGAGCGATGGTACGCAACAACACCAAGGTCGATGACGGTAAGATGCACCACTTAGTGGCAATCACTGAGAAGGGAAAGGAAGCCAGGCTTTATATCGACAATCTGCTTGTTGCCAATCCGGGTAACAATGGCGTTGGTGATCTTGGGACCGATGAGGACGGTTGGCTTCCCGCGATCGGTGCGAATCTCCAGGGTCAGATCAATCTGGCAACTCCGCTTGAAGGTGAATTCATTCCCTCGCAAGATTCGCTGCGAGTTTTCACCAAGCCGACAAAGCAATCGCAAACTGGAGCTGAATCACTTGCTTCAGGTTCATATCGTAGAACATCGCATCCAGAGGAAGCGCTGTTGATCGCCGCACGCCGCGGTGATCTAGCGAAGGTGAAAGCGTTGTTGAAGTCAGGAGTCAATCCGGATGCAATGTCGAAGAATTCGTATACGGCCCTAGCTTATGCGGCCTCGGCAGGAAATCTGGATGTCGTGAAATTTCTGATCGACAAAGGGGCGGATGTCAATCATACTTCCCGCCATAAGAAGACTCCGCTGCTCGTTGCTGCGACGACTCCCCATGTGGACGCTGCCAAGTTGTTGATTGCTAATGGTGCAAAGGTTGATGCACGACAACAGCATGGAGGCGGCTGTCTGCACGAAGCTGCCTATCGAGGGCAGCCGGAGATGCTTGAATTCTTGCTGAAGGAGCAAGAAGCTGATCCCAACATGAGATCTCGAAGTGGTCAAACGGCGCTCCACTTTGCCATTGGGCAAATGCAACCAGGATTGCCGGAGGCCAACCAAGGATACCTCGAATGCGTGAAAGTTCTACTCGAGAACGGGACCAATCCGGATCTGCGAGGGAATCGTATGACTGCTTTCGAACTGGCCACCAATAACCACCTTGACGAAGTTGCGGAGCTGCTTCGAAATTAGTCCGCGACTAGATGGTTCTCGCGGGTAAGTCTTTCAGCCCCTTGCCAAAATCATGGCAAGGGGTTTTTTGGTGACGGCTTAAAATGCCTTTTCGTTCTATCTTCTCCGCGGCCTACGAGATTCGTCGATCATTTCTCCGTTCGCCGTCAGGGCACGATAATGGAAATCGCTTGGATGTATGGTCACCTTGATTAGATGATTGGTCGGTTCCGCGTGCGCAAGAAACGGGCGCGCGGTTTTCCAGTTGGAAGCGATGGAACGCGTCGCAACCCCCCAAGCACCATCTCCCATATAAATCACTCCGTTCTTGTCATCCCGTTTACCATTCGTTAGCGGGTAGGTTCGTTTGTAAACATGGTGGTCATTTTCAAAGACTGCATCGACTCGGTATTTCTCGAAGATCGGCGACCAAGCTTTCTGAATATCGACAGCATTGCCTTTGACCCCCGTTCCCCAGGCAGGACGGTGATAACAAACAAATTGGCGTGGGAAATCCTTGCGGTTTTCCAAGGTTCTGTTTAGCCAATCACGTTGTGACGTGATTCTTTCGGTATGGCCCGAATCAAGGGCGACGATGCTGAGATAGTCTCCAAAGTCCACCGCAAACTTACTTCCCTCGGATACACCCCGAAATAGGCTGTAAAAGAAGGGCGCATCTGATTTCGGGGGAGCATTGGTTGGTCGATATTGCGCCCTTTTTACTTCGTGGTTGCCGATGACCACGATCATTGGTATCAGGCGACTGTCCGGTGAAACCGCACATTCAGCCCAGGAATCGACCCACTCAAGCCAGCGGTTGGAATCGACTCCATTGGCATAGGCTAGGTCGCCTCCCAGCAATGCAAAGAGCGGGTCTTCTGTACCGGCTCTGCGGTTCATGCTGTCCAGCAATTCTCGCGTGTGATACATGTCACCGCCGGTCACGAAACTCAAGCCATCGGTAAACTGTGCGGGAGCAGTCTCGAAAAAACAAGTATCCATTACGCGCCCCCATCGTAAACGCTTGAACACGTATCGTGTCCCCGGTGAAAGCCCCTCTAAGTCAACGGCGAAGACGTCAAACTTCGTGTCACTAAAAGGGCGATTTGAGATCTGAACGCTTGTCCATTTACTATCGTCGACGGGACGGTACACGAATTGAAACCGTTCGGTCGCCGCTAAAAGCTCGGTCACGGCAGGGATTCGGAGCCATCTTCGATTGGAAATCTCACCTTTGCGGTAGGCCCACGGGGCTCCTTCGGGAAGCAGCGGCACTCGTTGTTCACCAACTTGCAAGTCAAGACGAGGATTCAAGCTGTAATCAGCGCTTTGCAACTCGTCGTTGTAGCCCACGATTGCAAGTAATCCCTGTTGGCCCGCTTTGGCGAGACCGAGCGGGAAATATTCCCACCCGCCCGCGGCCTTGCTCTGCACTTCGGTTGGCTGATCCGCCGGTTTTTCAACGCCTTGCCGGGCAACCTCTTTCCCGTCAAGGTAAGCCACAAAACCATCCACGTAGCGGAGCGCTAAGACAAGCTCCGCACCTACAGGTGCGTCATCTGGTACCGAAAAAAATTGACGTATTGAGAGGGAACGATAGTTCCCTTTCATATCCTGCAACGTGGTCCGATCATCATGGCCGTAACCAAAGCCCGCAGGACCGGTTAACCACCTTTGTGTCGGCTCCCCAATGGGATCCCGGTCGGCGATCCACTGGATCGTCATCGATCTACAGGGATCCTGATGCCATTGGCAAAATGGCCCCACTTCGACTGCCTCGGCGGGAGAAAAGAGACTGGTGATGAGGCTGAATAATAAAAGCGGAGTGATTTTGTGCATTGGTGTCTATTTCAGTTGAAGCTTGGATGGTGTGTTGTGGTTGGAAAATAGGGTTCTTTCTAGAGGGGCGGTTCAACCGCTGTAGGTGGGATAGGTCGCAGTTTACCATGATCGGCTACCGATCGCTGGTCGATTTGGAGGGCAGAATCTATTTCGAGTGCAGCCGGGAATGCGCCTGTTTCGAATCTCTTACGGTTGACTAGGAGAGAAGGCCAGCATCTGTAACTTGATCAGTGGGGGGTGCGGTGGAGGAATATCCGTTGATCGGAAGCGATGATCCCTGGTTCGGAGTCAGTATCACGATTGTGAAAGTAATCTGCTCCCGACTTGATCGCTGCTTCTGTAATCGCCGTGGCAGTGATCCGAATCATTTTGCTTGCAACGAGTAATATCGCTGGCTTGCATTGATGAAACAGGCGTGCGTGCATGAGCAACCAATCAGCTGTTGACGCAATTCATTAGCTTCGGTTGAATTCCACACACGTTCGAAGTCAAACTCTGTTTCGCGCAGATCACCGATCACGGGAGTAAGCTCGCAAAGTCGGACTTTCGCATCCGGTTCGATCACGCCGATGTAATGGCCCGCCTGACACTGGAAAGGCAAGCCTTCACCTCTCAATAGTCCCATCCAAAGTGCGTAACGATCTAAGGTTTGTTGAAGGACTGTTGGTTCTTTTTGGAGGTAATGTTCGAAGTACGGTTGTGCTTGGTGTTGAAGAGCTTCGAATTGAGCCGGTGTGGGCGGACAACAGTCGGGCGTTGGCCCCGAACCTCGCATGGGTGTGAAGGTGTGCGAGTTGACATAAAGATGTTCCTTTGCATATTCCATCAGTGGAATAATGCGGTCCACATTTCCATTGGTAACGACGGAGTTCAGGAGTACTGAAAACCATTGTTTTCCCTGGCTTTGTAGATAGCCTTGCAACAGGGTCAATCGTCGGATCGTTTCGACAACTGAATCGAAAGCGCCTGCTTGTTGGTGGATCTTGTCATGCTCTTCATGTAAGCCTTCCAGAGACATCATTAAGGTCAGTTGTAGGTCCGGCATTAAATCTAACATGCGCCTAACTGCGGTGATGATGCGGGCCGGAGTCGATCCATTGCTCGGAATGAAAACCGATCGCGTTCGATTGTTTCGGTAAAAGATTTCCACGATCTCAGCAATGTCTTGCCGTAGGAATGGTTCTCCACCCGAAATCAGCAACAGCTCCAAATCATTGAGCTCATCGGAGAGTTTTTGGTATTCCGCCAGAGTCATCACCTTGGTTCGTCGGTTAAGCGAACTATGGTAATAGCACATTTGACAGCCGTGGTTACACTGGTCCGTAATAGTCAGAATTAATTGAGCAGGGCGTTTCATGGTTTTTTATGAAGTGACTTGTACGAACATTGTGAACTTCTCGAGTTGGGCAATCTCGTCTTCGGACATTCCTGATTGCAATAGATATCGCTTTGACTGTTGTTGGATGGATTTTAGATTCCACTTGTTTTCAAAAAAGGCTTTGTCTTGATAAAGCTTGGGTAAGGACTCTCGAATCTGGGCATAGGGCAGGGGTTTGGGGTGATTGTGGTGCCGGACTCTTGAATTCGGATTGCTATATATTTTGTAACCGGCTTGGCGCATGGAAAGACATAGATCTTTGTCTTCTTCGCAAATCGCCAGTTGCTCATCAAAGCCCCCCGATTCTTCAAATGCTGATTTTTTGATCAAGAGACAAGTCGTTGGATACCAGGGTACCTCGCACTCGCTACCAACTTCGGGAGAGTCAGCTTTGAGCTTGCAATCGATATGCAAGCCGATCGAGTGCTGGTCCGTCTTCTCGAAGTACTCGACAACGTAGCGAGAACAATATTGGACGTCTCCCTGTGCTGAAAGTATCAATGCGCCGACAGCTGCGATCGATTTCTGTTTGTCGGCCGTATCGATTAAGGGTTGGAGCCATCCGTCGGTGACTTCAACATCGTTGTCGATAACAATGACCTGCTCGCCTGATGAGGCTCGAATGCCAAGATTCCTACCAGCAGCAGTCCCAATATTCTGCTCGTTCCACAAAACCTTGAAATGGTGTTGCTCTTGTTGAAGTTGTGTTAACCAAGCGACCGTTTCAGCATCGGACTCCTGACTGACGACGACAAGCTCAAACTCTTGCTCGGTCCGTTGGTACAGTTGCCTGATGAATCGCTCTGTGTGTTCCTTGCGTTGTAAGTGGAGTGTGACAATGGAGATCATAGTGCGTTGGCTGATGAAAAGTGTGAAGACATCTTATTGGGGAGGTCCAGCGATTCGTTGGCTTGTTCAGCGTGCCTCAATTCTACTCGTTCTCAAACCTGGTTTGCCCCTCAAAATTCCGCAAAAGACGATTCTTGTGAGTTGTCAAAAGAGGCTGAAAGGGGGCCGGCCCTTGTTCGTGATTGGTCTTTTCACCGGTTCAACTGACAATTTTTGTTTTGGCGTGAGCGAGAGGTGATTGGGAAATTATCGGATGGCTCAGGTGGGTTTCCCGGTAGGCGCCCAAGGGTCACGCCGCGACTGGGGAATGCTGCGAGACTGATTGGCGTTCGTTTCCCTTGCGTGGTGGGCTGCATTATTCCGGATTTTCAGCATGACCATGACGTGGGAATTCCATCGGGCGATCGGAAGGCGGCAGTGGTTCTCGAGTGGCCGCCCGCTGCTTCGGAAATGTGCCCACTCAAATTCAGTCATGAAGTCGATCGAGCCGCTCTTAAGGAGGTGGCCTGCGCTGTTGTTGTGTCGTTCTGTTTCGTTGTGGAAATAATCGGAAATCATGATGAGCCCTCTGCGTGCTCGTTCCCAACCCGATATAGCGAAGGCCCCAAGGATCCAAGAAACGAGATTTAGAAGCGCAACGCGGCGCTGCAAATTTGACAGAACGTCAGGACTTGGGACGATGCTGTTGGTCCCTGTCGCAATCGAGAATGTTCAGACCAGTCGATGGAAATCGATGACCTGACTGACTCAGCTTTGTTGGATGATCTCTTTGACGTCTGTTTCCAAATTCTGACATCCGTTCCGAGGGGCATTGGTTATCCCCGAAATCTACTCGATCACTTTGTTCAGCGGGTATTCGACGATTCCACGGGCACCGACTTCCTTCAGTCGAGGAATGATGCGCCGCACAACGGTCTCATCGAGTACGGTAATCACGTCGACCCAGCGATCATCAGCCAGATTCGAGACGGTGGGATTGTCGAGCGAGGGTAGCATTTCAAGAACCTCTCCGACCTGCTCCTTTGGCACGTTCATCATCAATCCAACTTTTCCGTCGGCCGCAATAGCGCCTCGTAGCATCAATGCAATATCGTCAATCTTCTGTTTTTTGACAGGGTCTTGATAGGCCTCAATATTAGCGATAAAGCGAGTCGTGCTTTGCAGGATTTCATCGACGATGCGGAGGTTATTGGCTCGCAGCGAATTACCCGTTTCTGTCACTTCGACAATCGCATCCGCCAATACGGGAGGTTTGACTTCCGTGGCTCCCCAACTGAACTCAACTTTTGCCGTGACGCCGTGTTTTTGCAGGTAACGTTCCGTCATACCCACGGCTTCTGTCGCAATACGACTTCCTTCTAGATCTTTGACCGTTTGTACGGGAGAGTCGTTTGGAACACACAATACCCAGCGAACCGGGCGACGGCTGACTTTGGAAAAGACCAGCTCCGCGACTTCGTGTACCTCGGCTCCCGTTTCAACAATCCAGTCGTAGCCGGTTAACCCGGCGTCCAAGATGCCATCGGCAACATACCGAGCCATTTCCTGTGCTCGTAGTAACATGCACTCGATTTCATCGTCGTCGATCGACGGAAAGTAGCTGCGGGAACTGAAGGAAATATTGTATCCTGCACGGCCGAAGAGCTCACCGGTCGCTTCCTGAAGGCTGCCTTTGGGCAAGCCCAATCGAATAATTTTTGACATGGATTAAGATTTCTTCTTATACACTTCTTTGGGGTCAAACACTCGCTGGCCAACGGTTGCCAGCCCCTGGTCGGTTACTTGCCGGTAGAAGCAACTGCGATAGCCATTGTGGCAGGCCGCATCGCCAATCTGATTCACCTTCAGTAAAATGGTGTCCCGATCGCAGTCCAGGAAAACTCCCTTGATCTGCTGGGTGTTTCCGCTCTCTTCGCCCTTGCGCCAAAGCTTGTTTCGGCTACGACTGAAGTAAACCGCTCGTCCTGTCGCGATCGTTTCACGATAACTTTCTTCGTTCATATAGGCCATCATCAGCACTTCGCCCGTTTCGGCGTCCTGTGCGATGGCCGGAATGAGTCCGCCGGCCCGTTCAAAGTCCGGCGCCCCGTCGACAACGTCACTCATCGATTCTCCTCGGATTTGTGTTTGGAAGGGAGCCTTCAGATTCATATCTTACGCAATTTATCGACGAATTCATATGTCGGCAGGCTTGCCCGCGAGCGAGAAAAATGTCGATGGGAGCGAGTTCAAACAACTTAGCGGCCAGAAATGCTAGATGTCGCTATGCGAAAAATCCGTGTAGATGCGACTGCGTCTACACGGATTGAGCTGATCGAAGAACTGGTGAACTCTAGTGGTCCAAACGGAAGTGGATGTTTGTTCGGCCTAAGCGGATTCCACCGACGTTTTCGTTTGGAGCCAGAAAAGATCGGCCGAACGAGAAAGGAACCTCATACTTGTACTCGGTTGGCGTGAAGCGTTGGGGTTCGCAGATTGGACGGGTCATCGCTTCGACGTCGTCTCGTAAATGATGAAGGTCCTCTTCGATTCTCCTTACGATTTGGTAGGTATGTCGTGTCTTCCTATTCACATGGCCCCTATGGTGCCTGTCTGCATTCATTGCGACGCGATCAAGGGTTTCCTTCAAATGGTGGAAAAAATGATCCATTTGCTGCAAATCAATTCGCATGTGTTCGAGCGAGCAGGATCGGTGTGATAAGTTGTGCACATGATTCGCGCGGCGGTGAAGTTCTCGAGCATCGGAAACGAGATGGCGATATTCGGGCGTGTGACGATAGTGGTATTTGAATTCTCGCGTCAATGCGCTCGATTGCCGAACGAGGTTAAGGGCAAGCGATTCGATGTGATGGAAGGAGGCGCCACTCGTCGTCGAGCTACTAGATAGGATGGTAACGGTCGTGAGGATTCCGGCGATTACGATTCGATCGAGAGTCATGGCAAGTCTCCTGGGTTCAGGCGATGGGGGGGGCTGTTCAGACCCTTCTCAACGCAGGTGCTGTGCCAATGGTTGGTTCAGATTTTTTCTGCTTGGTAACTCGTGGGTGTGAAAAGGGTTGTGTGGGTTCCGTTCAGCGGCCCTCTTGCTTGGCCGGCGCCACGCGTGATCAAAATGATTGCTATGCTATCAATTTGACCTGGGTTCGGCGCAGCGGGACGACGGAAGCAGCGTGAGCGTTTTCCAGCGAATCGAACTGGACGCATCGAACTGGACGCATCGAACTGGACGCAGTCATCGGCGTGATTCAAGAGTGAATGCACTTCAATCCGCCAGACCGGAGGGAGTCGCAAGCGACGATCTGTCGCTTGCTTAACGGTAGATCGTGTGCGCCGATTCAGCATCATATTCGCCGTTTGCAAACCTCGAAGGAATCCTGGCGGTCGGGTTAAGCCTGATGCACACCGTTCGCTTTGCCTGTTCCAAATAGTGCCAGAACTGCCCTGCTTGGAATGCCTGGACCAAGTCGTGCGGCTTGATGCTGATGCCGTTAGAAATCCGAATGTCAGGCAGATCAGAATCGATTTCAAATGATGAGGAATGGTCCGTGATGATTGCGGCCGATTTCCTTATTTCTTCGGCGGAGACCGTTTCCAGTGATTCATGCCATTGAACCGGTAGGCGTCCCTTGGAAACGACGCGAAGTCGACTGGCGTAGGAACTTTTCGCGATCACGATGACCGGCTGATCTTCGATACCATGCGAACTCAGCTCCGAGACAATGTTGTGTCCCAGTCCGTGAGTTGCCGCCGTCAAGTAAAGTCCATAGGTGGTGGAGAACAAAAGAATTGACAAAGATAATGCCAATACAGGTCTCTTCCAATTGAAAGTGTCGGGCTTATGTAGGATTATTGTCCCGATGATTATCAGCGGTGCGAATGCGATCGCAAAGACTGGCGATATTCCCATTTGAGGATAAAGCGAGACTAGGCCGAGGGACGTAACAAGCAGCAACAATCCGCAGATCCAACTCGCCGTGGTTCGGGCTAAGCGGAACATCCGCTTGGGGGCTAATTCGCCCAGGTAATAGGCGACGATGATGCAGCAGGCGGGGGCAATCGGAGCCTGGTAACGAAAATTCACTCGACCCAAAAAAAAAGCTGCGGTCAGATAAAGTGCGATCCAAACACTCAATAAGGCGAATCCTTGTTGATGAGGACTCAACGGGAACGTTCTGATATTGTGAAAGTTATCTCGTAAAGCCCGGATTTGCCGGATGACAGGGCGGCGCAGCATATTCAGCCATGGAACGAAGCTGGTGAGTAGTAACATTATCACAAGTGGAAAGGTGGTGATCGGTTCCCACCACTTTCGAGAGATACGTCTCGTAACTTGATCTCCTAAGAATTGGTCGACAAGCTTCTCCGGGTGCAGGAGGCTCATCGCGATGAACCATCCACCGCCAACAGCACCACAGACGGCCAAGCCTACTACGTGTTGTTTCCAGGCGGATTGCCCGGTCAAATAGCAACATCGCTGCAAGGGCGACTCCCAGAAAAAGTACCCCGGGTAAGCCCTTGCTGGATATCGCGATTCCAGCCCCAATGTAGACTGCTAGAATTGCCTTCCAAGCTTGATCGCCAGGTTGGAGTAGAAGCTTTAGAAATCCGTAAGTTGACAGGCAGATGCCAAAGGCTAATACGATATCAGGCATCGATCTTGGTGATGCGACGATGATCGCTGGATGTGACAGAGTCAGCACCGCCGCGAGAAAAGCGACTTGCTGGCAACGAAAGAGGATCTTGGTGGTGGCGTGAGTGAGATAAATACAGAGCCCGCCCAAAATCACAAAGGGGAGACGAGATGAGAACGGAGAGACGCCCAATAATTGATGACTTGCGGCGACGATTCAATAAGTGAAGATCGGTTTCCGTAACCGCAGATTTCCCTCGGCCGTCTGGGGCGTTAGGAAATTTCCTGTCTGATTCATCAAGAGCGCGCCGTCCGTGTAATGCCGCTCGTCTGGATGATGTTTGATGTAGGAACAACAGTGTGGCAGCAATGCAAGCACAAACAATGCCACGAAACATAGCGAAGCGTGACCGGCAGTAAATGCGCGCAATCGTGAATGAAGGTCGGCTAGAGCAAGCATTATTGCGTGAGTTGCGAGTGCCGCAACGGATTGATGGGATGTGGGTGGGATATGTTTTAGGTGGGAATTCTACTTCGATCATCGTCATGTTCCCTTGTCGATCTCACCGCCTTTTTTGGGTTTGGCCGGAATATTTCGTCGGAGATACTGGCCGGGAATGCTTTCAGGCCGCGTGATAAGCAGTGGTTTTAGCGTGAACGAAGGCGGCTTATCGCGGGAGATGGATCACGGTTTGAAAGCGGATCCGTGATAGCATGACCTGCAGAATTCGGTGCGGCAACTGGAACCAAAATCAAGCGTCGCGGTTCCAGCAGTGATCCGCCCAAGAGAGATCAAAGGCATTGCCATAAATGGGTCGTACCAAGGACCCCTTGCAGGTCCACCCGGGGGAGCAGCATCATCCCATGCCTCCGGGGCAGAGACCATGACGGTACCGCTCGCATTCATAAATTCCGAGCGACGTTGGAAACCGGCGATTGTGATCAACCCATCGAGGTCAGAAAAATTCTAGCCTGCCCCATCAAACACGCCGGTGTCTTCTGATGCTATGGCTGTTGAGGGGGGCACTTAATCGTCCGTTCAACCCGATGGAAGCACATTGGCCCAAACACCGGCCGCTTGTGTACCTCCTCCGTCGCCAATTAGTCCTGCGATACCTTCGTCAACACTGTCGCCAAGAGGTAGGCTATCGAAGTTTTCCGCACAGATTGTCATTTCAGCGTCTGCCGTTGTGAAGGACATCAACAGAAACGCCGCTGTGACACAAAGTAGGAGTCGTGTGACTGAACACACTTGTTCGATCCTTTCCATGACGGTTGAGCCGTTGCTGTGTTGTTGGGGAATCGGTTCTCGGCAGGTCTGAATCCTGATTGGAAGATTCGATTCGGCTGCAATCGATTATTATTTAATGTTGAGTCGTTGGTTGATCTTCCAGGGTGCCATCAAGAACCCAGCTTGACTCGCATGATGGATCAGCGGTTTGTTGGGAGCTTCAGGAAGTTGCTTGGGACTCTTTCGCGGTCGAGATGGCCCGGCATGCCCGACAACTTTGTCGGAAAAACAGCCGCAGAAGTCATCGTTTTTCCTGACTTGTAATGGCTCTTGCTTGAATGGTGGTGAGCGTTGCGCGTAGATCTCGCAGACTGCCGGCATAGTCAGGGTTGTTAGCAAGATTGTTGCGTTCACGTGGATCACGCTCCAAATCATAAAGCTCCTCGCCATCCGGCCATTTGGAGTATCGCCATTGTTGATTTCGAATGGCACGTCCCAAGTGACGGCCGCGTTTCACCACGGTGTAGGCATATGATGTGGAATCGGTGCGACGCGGGTTGTTGAGTACCGGAACGAGGGAAGTTCCTTGCAAATCTGTGGGTGGAGTGATGTTCGTTAGTTCAGCGAGTGTTGGGTAAATGTCGATGAGTTCGACCATGGTATTGGAGTGACTGCCGGCTGTTGTCACGCCCGGTACACGAATCACGAACGGAACCTTCGTTCCAATCTCGAATAGTGTTACCTTTCCCCAGAGAAAATGATCACCCAGATGGTAGCCATGATCGGATGTGAAAATGATGATCGTGTTTTCCCATAACTGTTGTTCCTTGAGAGTATCGAACACCATTGCGATTTGAGTATCTAAAAAAGAGATGCAGGCGTGGTAGGCCTGCATGTATTCGCGCCGAAGGCTCTCATTTTCCTTACCCAGTTCGAAACCAAATGCTTTGTAACGGCGCGAGATTGCACTGTTGGGAAGATTGTCCCAGAGGTCGGGACGATCGGGTTTGAACCGAATTTGATCTGCGGGATACAGGTCAAAATATTTGTCGGGAGCGAGAAAAGGGACGTGAGGTTTCTGAATGCCAAGTGCAATAAAGAATGGTTTTGCACCATGACTTTGTTCTGTGATCCATTGGACGACTTGTCGGACATTTTTTCCGTCTTTGTGCTGCTCGTCACGCAGGCCGCTGCGGCCGTGTCCAGGCGGGGTCTGTGCATTAAGCGGTGCGATAATGCGCTCTCGCAGTTGTTTCCAGTTTCGGCGATTGGGCCGCTGATCGATCGGACCGTTTTCTTGCTCGAATTTTTCACGAGCTGCGACTGCAACCGGAAGTTCGTCATTGTCGAATCGCAGATGTTCGTTCCATGCTACATCACCCTGTTCGTGTCGGGAAGAATGAAAGACTTTGCCGACGCTGGCGGTCCAATATCCGTTTTCTTTTAAGCACTGCGGCAAGGTCACCGTTGAGGGGCGTGTTTGGCGAATGTCTAATCGATTGTCCAGCACACCAGTTGATTCTGGGTACAATCCGGAAAGAAATGACGCACGCGATGGACCGCAGACGGGATATTGGCAAAAAGCTCGATGGAAAGTCATGGCCTCTTTGCCAAACGCAGTCAGCGTGGGCGTTTGGATTGGCTTGTAACCTGACGTTGCCACGTGTGTGTTCAAGTCATCGCAAACAATCAAAAGAATGTTGGGTTTTTTTTCTGCGGCAAACGCTGAGGACGTGATGATGAGGACCAATATCAGGGGAGTGAGCTGTTTGTGCATCTGTTCTTCTCGATACTGAATGAGCGATGAATTATGGTTCGATTTTCGATACTGGTTGGTCGCCGAGTGATTCAAGGTAGGCAATTAAATCGCTAAGCTCATCTTTGTTTAAATTCATTTCCAATCCTTGCGGCATGATCGAATGGCCAGTTCGGGAGATTTCTTCTACGGCTTCACGAGGGATTGAGATGTCTTGCCTTTGAGCATTCCGCAAGATGATTTTCCTTGCATCAGCCTGCTGGATCACCCCTTGTTCGATCCGGCCTGTGGTGGTTACGACGGCGTAAGTTTCAAAACTGTTAACGATTGACGAATTGGGGTACAGAATCGCCTCGAGCAGATCAGCGCGTCGCCGAATCCTTCCAATCCGTGAGAGGTTGGGTCCCGTATCTCCACCTTTGCCGTTGACCGCATGGCAAACGCTGCAGGCAGCGCGACTGCTATAGAAAATCGCCTTCCCGTGAGTCGCGTCACCGGCAACGAGTGAAGTGAGCAAGGTTTTTAGGCGTTGCTGGATTTGTTCGTCAGTTGATGTGGTTGAGGCAAGCTTACTCGACAACCTTTCCCGCGTTCTCGCCCATTGGCCTTGCCATTCCGGCTGTTGCTCAATCGTTTGGTCAATTTTCTTGGTGAGAATTCCCAATTCGTTATTGCTAAGGTGAGGTAGTCTCTGAATCAATTGCTGAAGTTGTGCCTCCGTCAACTTCGTGCGATAAATCGAACGGGTAGCCGATAATCGGTCGAGAGGTAAACGTTCTGGGGCAGTCTCGGATAACAGCAGCTGAAACCCTGGCTCCGAAAGCGTGCGGCCGGATTCTGCAAGGCAGCTTAAAGCGGCGATCCGCAGCTTGTGGCTTCGTGCGAAATTGTCCCCCATTTGTTCGAGTTTGTCGTTGAGTTGATTGGAATGCGACCTCCGGAGTGCGTCGATTACTTCCAGCGGAATCTGGTCGGCTTCCATCGATAAAAGTTTCTGCAGAGGAGGTAGCCAAATTTTCGGGAGCTTGCGGATGTTCCCGATTGCTTGCAGGATTGTTTGTCGCTTGGCTGGGTGAGTCGGTGTCGCATTTAGGATCCGTCGTGCAATTTCTTGTACCTGTGGATCGGTTTGAAATGCCGAAACTGCAATCATGGCCATTTCACGATCGAGGTCTGGTTCCGCCTCTTCATCAGACCAGTCCATTAAGAGTTGGATGATTTCGGTGCTCCAGTCAGGTCGAGCTGTGATGATGTTGATTGCAGCAGCCCTGAGTCGCTCATCGCGTGATCCCAATAGGGGTGTGACTTGTTCACGACTTAGCGTATCGGTGTTTATCTGATCCATGGCAAGCAATGCCGCACGTTGCACACGCGGATCCTTGTGGGTGAGACCCGTCGAAATGGCTTTCGCATCATTGATTTCGATGAGGGCGTAAACCAAGGCGTGGCGCAGGTGATCGTCTCCAGGCAGGGCGATTGCCGCCAACAGATGCGGAATCGCACTCGCATCCCCAATCCGACCTAATGCTGTCGCAGCCGATCGACGAAGCGGCCAGGATTCCCCGTTGAGAAGTTGGCAAAGGGCTGCGACACTCTGCTTGTCTCTCAAGACCCCGACGCTGCGCGCGGCGGCTTGAGCGACAGAATGATCCGGATCGGACAACGCCAGTCGGATTTGTGCCGTTGCAGTCTTGGACTCCATTCGAGACAACGACCAGACTGCATTGCGACGTTGTTGTGTGGACAATTCCTTCCAGGCGGCATGCAGGTGGTGAATTGCCTCTTGATCACGGGTTGCCAGGGCTTCAATGGCTCGATCACGAACAACGGGGCGGGGGTCCTGTAAATATGTCAACAGTTGATTGCTTGACGCTTTCCAATCGATTTGCAGTCCACGCGGGTCAGCCGGGAGATTAGCCGCTTGTCGCTTAATACGATAGATCGCTCCCATGATCTCTGGTTTGGCAATTTTTGAAAACGGACAGCTGATCAGAAACCAACCGCCTGTGTCGATCATTAAAAGGCTGCCGTCTGCATCTTCAATGACATCGGTAGGGTGGAAGTCACGACTGGTCGAGGTGATGAAGTTTTGGTCCGTGCCTTGAAATGTCGAACCGGCTCGTGTCAGATTGACGTTGACCACTGTTGCGGTGTTGAAATGGGTGGCAAAAAAACTGTTTTGATAGTTGGGCCCGAACGTCTGGCTTCGATATCGCATCAAGCCCGAGGGGGCAACTTGCCCCCAGCGACGCACCGCTGGCAGGCGGTATCCAGTTTGTTTTAAGACGGGGGGAGCGTAGTCTTTGGGACCCGCCGTGGATCCGTGTACCCAATGAATCAGTGCGTCGTGACGGCCGCCAATACTGTCGAAAATCGGGCAAGTTGTGAATAACTCCCCCTCGGCCGTGAACGCTACCTCGACAGGGTTGATGCCGCCATTTCCGAAGACCTCCACATCGGTGCCATCTGTGCGGCAGGAAAAGACGGCAGCCGCTCGACCTTTCGCAACTGCTTTGCCATCCTTGCTGGTCAGGTCGTAACCTAGATGACCTCCAGAGAAATAAATTCTTCCGTTGGGTCCGAGGTAAGCACCGTGTTGATTGGCCTGACCGGTGAAATCCATGTAGCCCAACAGCTTTTCGCGAACATCTGCGACGCCATCGTCATCTGTGTCTTCGAATCGCCAGAGATAAGGGGATGACAGGACATATAAGGAACCTCGATACCAGACAGCTCCTTCAGGCATCACCAGTTGGTCAGCAAAGAGGGTGCTCTTGTCGAATTTCCCGTCTTGGTTCGTATCTTCAAGCATTCTGATGAAACGGCAGCGTTGCTCAAGCAGCGCTTGTTTGTCCAAATTCTTGCCCTGTGTTTCTGCCACAAACAGTCGACCGCGTTCGTCGAAACAGGCCATCATCGGATACTTGACCAACGGAGGTGCGGCAACCACCTCAATGGTGAATCCATCGGGGACCTGAAATGGCGGCGGGGAAAATTCAACTGCCTCCGCTCTCCAAAAGGGGAAAACTATCAGACTTGTGACGAGCATCGCAGTCGATCGAAGCACTATTTTGAACACTCGGCATTTCCTTGACGTGATACAGAGTCTGATATTTCTCAGCTCATTCTATCGAGACCGTTCATGTCTTGCATGCTGTTTCCTCGTTGCGTCCGCATCTCCAATCGTGAATGATAGGGATGCTTGCTACGCGATGATTTCCACGATGATTTCCACGAAGCGGGGAACTCCACGTCTTTCACGAGCGACAGGGAGCGAGCGGTCAAGAGTTTGGCAGGTAATACTTATTTTTCTGGGAAAATTTCCACCCAGCGGTAACTTTGGGACGCGATCTGCAATATCTAAGTAATGGAAAATCAATCACCGATCAGTGCCGAGTCGATGGATCAAGACATTTGTCGGGTTTTACAAGGCCAGACGGCTGCATTCGAGCCAATCGTTCGCCGTTTTGAGCGGCCGCTACGAGCGTGGCTTGCGACGCAAGCTCCGCCTGCCGTTGATGTGGATGAGTTGGCCCAACGTAGTTTTGTCGTGGCTTTTTCCAAATTGGCGGAATTTCAACCTGGCACTGATTTTGGCGCTTGGCTGTTTACGATTGCCCGTTTTCAATTAAAAACCGAGCTGACCCGATTGCGACGAATCGCTGACTATCACGCCCGTTTTGCACCCGACCTGCTGCAGAAAGAGCTCGATCGGCGCAGCAGCGAACCGCCGGAACTTCAGCAGCGGCGGCTAGAGTGTTTGGCGGAATGCCTGAATTCATTAGCGGTGCCATTGCGAAATTACATTCGCTGGAGATACGAGGAGGAAATCACACTGGAGGAAATGGCTTCCCGCAGTGGACGATCATTGTCGGCTGTGAAAAAACAGCTTTGGCAGTTGCGAAGACGATTGCAGGAGTGTATCGAGAGCCGGATGGCGAGGGACGGAGGAACCTCATGACGAATGCCAGTCAATTCGAATCGCTCTGGAATAGCTATCTGGAGGGCGAACTCGACGAAGCGGGTATCGCCGAGCTCCAGCAGCTATTTGCATTGGATCATGCGTTGCTCGAAGCGGCTGCAGATAGTTTTCGCACTCATCGGTTGCTCGGATTGAATGCCCAAGATACGGAAGCACGTCACGAGCAATTTGTCGCAGCGACGATGGCAATGCTGCCTCAAGAGCACAATGCATTTGTCAGCCAAGTCATGGAAGACTTGCCGGCAAACAACATGAAACGAGCTGGATCGCATCGCGCGCTCTATCGATCGTTCATGGTGACAGCGGTAGCTGTGGTGGTCTGTGCCGGATTTTTTTTCTCGCGTCCATCATCCGAGATCGCACGTATCACCGGAATCCATGGAAGGGTCCAGTGGACTGGGAAAGGAGGGGTCGTTGAAGAAATGACCCAAGTGGGACGAACGCTGGAGGGTGGCACATTAGAGATGGTATCTGCGGACGCTTGGGTCGATTTGCGGTATCGAGATGATACGACCGTGACGGTTTCCGGGCGATCACTTCTTACCCTTTCAGAGCAGGAACAAAAAATCATTCATCTACGCTATGGAAACCTATCCGCAAACGTTTTGCCGCAGCCAATCGGATGTCCAATGGTTGTGCGGACTCCATCCGCAGATTTGAGTGTGTTGGGAACGCGATTCGATGTGGATGCCCAGCAGGAGGCGACTACTCTACTTGTTTCTGAAGGACGTGTGCGACTGAAACGATCGGGTGATGGTGAAGAAGTCAACGTGATTGCGCAACAGGGAGTGACGGCATCGCTTCAGGATCATCAGGGATTGATTCCCATCGAACGAAAGGCGGCAGTCTCAGCATGGAAGAGCAACCTGAAGTCTGATGTCGTCACTGGAAAGTGGATGTCGGACCTGTCGCGACTTAGCTGGCAACTCAAGAAAGCCGTCGCTGAAGGCCGGATGGATCGAATTCGTGCCTCGGAAGTTTACCGGGATGCTTCGACATTTGACCAAGGCCCCGGAAGTGTCTGGGCGATGCCCACCTCCTTCGGGTCCTTGGTAGTCCTTTCAATCGTTCGAGAAACGACGAGTCCTGTTGTGTTAACGCCAGGAGCCCGCTTCCAGATTCGAGGACGTTTGCTGGATCAATCAGTCGAGGCTGAATTTGGTATCTCTGTAAACAATCCGGGCGGTGGTTTCTCAGGAAAATTTCGTGTTGTCGTTGGCTTGGATGCCGTGCCGATTACCGGAGAACCATTTACACTCGAATTGCCACTCAGTGATTTTTGCGGGGATGAGAAAGTCGGTCTCCGTGAGGCATTAACGGGTAAAGAATTACGCGATTGGTGGTGCGTAACGAAATCAGCTTCGGCGAAGCTCGAGATTCTGAGTGTGGAGCTGATAGAGGAGTGAGCAACGATAAGGCTGCTCAAGCTGCCGTCAATTTTCAGAATTAAAGATGAGTTAACGTTGACTTAACGAAATCGGACAGCCGTAATGAAACGAATTTATCTTACTTGCACACTGATCCTTACTTGCACACTGATCGCCTCAATGGTGTCGCCTCTCTCGGCCGACTTGGACTGGAACCAGTTTCGTGGTCCTCAGGGGGATGGGAAATCAACGGCGAAGAATTTACCCGTCGAATTTGACGAGGCAAAGAACGTCCGATGGAAAACATTGATTCCACTTGAAGGGTGGTCTTCTCCGGTTGTTTGGGAGAACGAAATTTGGGTGACCTCTGGAAGCGATGGGAAGCGAGAACTTCGCGCCATCTGTGTCGATTTGCAAACGGGAGAAATTGTCAAAGATCTCAAGGTTTTCGACATGGTCGAGAGAGTGGTTGATCCCGCCTATGCTTTTGACTCGCCGCATCTGAACAGTCCCGCCACACCGACACCCGTCGTCGAGGATGACTGCGTGTATGTGAGTTTTGGTTCACAGGGGATCGCTTGTCTGAATCGAAAAACAGGTGATAAAATTTGGGAACGTCGAGATCTGCGCATTTATCAACCGGTTCGGCAAGGATCATCACCAATCGTGGACGACAAAAATCTGTATGTTGCTTTCGACGGAACCGATCAGCAGTTTTTCGTGGCGCTCGATAAGGAAACGGGTGAGACGCGTTGGAAGACTAACCGCGATGTTAACACCGATTGGAATGAAACATTGCGTGCGCGTGGGTTTTCACTTAAGAAAGGTGGTAAGCCTAACGATAATAAAAAGTCGTTTGCAACAGCCACATTAATTGAAGTCGATGGCCAGCGGCAACTTATCGCCCCCGCAGCTGAGGCGATGATTTCCTACGACCCGAATACGGGAAAGGAACTCTGGCGTGTACTTCATCCGGGCGGATTCAACGTCGCGGCGAGACCAATTTATGCAAATGGATTGGTCTATGTTTTTACCAGCGGATTGAACAATTATCTGATGGGCATTCGACCCGACGGAACCGGTGACGTGACCGATACCCATGTCGCATGGTCTACGAATAAGGGTACACCCGGGATTCCATCGCCTGTTATCGTGGACGATCTGTTATATATGGTGACGGACAAGGGCGGAATCGTGCGGTGCTTGGCGGCAGAAACGGGTGAACCCGTCTGGAGCAAACGCATCGGCGGGAACCACTGGGCATCGCCCCTTTATGCTGATGGGAAACTCTATTTCTGTGAAAAGGAAGGTGACGTTACCGTCCTGAAGGTTTCGCGAGAACAACCTGAAACGATGGTGACAAATCGGCTTGATGCCAGTTTTGTTGCGTCACCTGCGGTGGCCAACGATTCACTCATTCTGCGCTCAACGACCCACCTGTACTGTCTTGCGAATGGTTACTCGCGAAGCGATCAGGAAGTTGCTGAAGATGTCAAGCCGAGCCTAAGTGTTGTTGACCGTTCGGCAGGTTCAGCACGGTCTCGGCAGGTTCGTCTCGCAAAGCTGAAAACCAAACTAGAAGCGATGGTTCAAGCGGGGACTTTGACTGCGAACGAAGCAGGACAACTGTACGATGCAGCCGAGTCTGCTGAAAAGTATTCCGACTAGGTAATGATCTAAAGTAATCGCGAAAAATGTCTTCATTCAATTCGAGAAAAATCATGAAATCTGCGCCTGTTTTAATCTTCCTTCTTAGTCTCCATTGCTGTTTGCCCACGTTCGCTCAGGAAAAAGATCCGACGATTGATTGGAATGCCGTTTACGAACAACTGTTGAAAGATCCGAAGGCACGAAAGAAGATTGAAGCGAAAGGTGCGAGCAAGGAACAGGTGATTCAGTGGCTTAAGCAACGCCCAAAATCAACGGATGACACTGGCAAGCGAACCGCGACGAATGAGACGCAGCAGCCCATTCAAGATTGGGATGCTGCCTATCAAAAACTGCTTCAGCAAGATCCTGGGGTTCGTGAAAAGATCGAGCGGGGAGATGCGACGAAAGCGGATGTGATTGAGTGGATGAAGCAACAAGCCAAAGGGGAAGGAAAGCAAAAGGCGGATCGAAAAGACGTTCGTCTGGAACAATTTGAAAACAAGCTGCGCGAATTGGTAGATGCGGGAAGACTTACAAAAAAACAGGCGGAAGAACTTCGTAAGACGATGACTGATTCCCGACTCGCAAAAAAAGAAACGGATTGGGATGCGGCTTACGAACAATTTCTGCAGGCCGATCCCGGCGCGAAGGCGAAAGTCGAGAGTGGAAGGGCCACCAAGGAACAGGTCATTGCTTGGTTAAAGGCCAATCGTGGGCAAGCCAATGGAAAGGACAAAGCTGGCAAACGGATGAACAAAACTGGAAATCGGCGTATTCAGAAGGAGGGTGGAGTTGCCAACTTCTACGCGGTTCTGGTGGGACGACTGAAGACCAAAGATATTGAACTGGGGGAGTTCAAGTTGGACGTCGAACACGTTTCTTCGATGTATGGTAACCGATGGATCAAAGGGGAGATCGTGGGGGAGACGGTGCAGATCACCGGCGTTTCTGGCCCCTTACTTGACAAGTTACTGCAAATCAAACCAGGAAAAACGCTGAATGTTCGCGTGGGGAAATACTATCCAGAATCGAAAACGCTCCCGGTTGCTCAGAAGTTCCAAGTCCTTGAAGAGATGCCACCTTTTGAACCAGCCGACTACGGCGTTCCTCCGAAGGATTTCCGCGGTTTTCGAGGACTGCTCCGTGGGGAAATTGTAGAGACCAACGGATATGAAATCTTAATGAAGGTTGAGCAGGTAGAGCGCGTCGCACCAGAGAGCAAGGCTGTTGACGTCATGTCTGGGAAGGGTAAGCGGGTTCGGATTGTCGGCTTGTATACTCATAAAGATGTGTATGACGGACTGCATGTGGGTGACTCGATTCAGGTGGAAGTCAGCCACACCGATCCAAATGATGAAATGAACGTGCTGGACGTTTTGGAAAAAGTTGAATGAAGTTTCGCTCGCCTATCGCTTCTACATCCCTCGCGACTTGAGCTCAAAACGACTAGCCGAACATCGTTGTCGGAAAGAATGTCATGAAATGGTCTGGAATCATCATTGCCAGTTTGATGTTCAACAGCTTCGATGTTGTCACCGCTCAAGATCACCTTCCATCGGCTGATCAGCGTTTTGGAAATCGTTACACGGTTTCCGTGCCAGATTTTCAAAAGCATGTCATACCGTTGCTGGGGCGACTTGGTTGCAATGGGGCGAAATGTCACGGCTCGTTTCAGGGCCAAGGAGGTTTGCGTCTTTCCTTGTTTGGATTCGATTTCCAAGCCGATCACGCAGCACTGCGGGCGGAAGCGTCCTCAGAGCTCGGCAATCGCCTGAACTTAAGTCGACCAGAAGAAAGCTTGCTCGTGCTCAAGCCCACCGAGCAGATCGATCATGGCGGAGGCAAGCGACTTAAAGTTGATTCGTGGGAACACCACTTGCTCTTGCGGTGGATCCAGTCGGGTGGGGCAGGTGCTGAACGAGCAACGGCCGAAAACGTTCGGCCTTCCGAAAAACAGTTTTCCGATAAACAGGTTGCCTTCTTTGAAGAAAAAATTCAGCCGCTATTCGAAAGTCATTGCTTTGAATGTCACGGTCACGGCGATCCAAAGGCAGGATTTCAAGCCATCTCGCGAGAGACGTTGCTGCAAGGCGGGAAATCGGGAGTCGCCGTTGTGCCGGACGATCCTCAGCAAAGTCTCTTGATGCAGGCGGTAAACTACAGCAACGACGATCTCAAAATGCCGCCCAGCGGTAAGCTGAAACCAGGGGAAATTGCGGATCTTGAACAATGGATTCGCATGGGAGTTCCTTGGTCAGATCGCTATGGATCAGCGCCTGTCGAAACGAGTCAAACACTGGTCTCGCTGTACTGTGAGCCTGCAGAGATTGTTTTTCAGCAAACAGGCGATCAGTCCCAAATTCGAATCGTGGCCGAGTGGGAGAGCGGTGAACGCGAGGATGTCACCTGTTTGACTCGCTTTCAGACCAACGATGATGCGGTGGTAAGTGTGGACCCAAGTGGATTAGCGACTGCGGTGGGGCAGGGCGATACGCATGTCATCGCGTTTTATGACAACGGCGTTGTTGCAATTCCTGTCTTACAGCCGTTTCAACATCACCCCTTGTTGAATGCGACTTTGGAACAAACAGACAATCCTTCCGGCCAATCGGTGATCCTACCTATCGATCGTTTGGTCAACGAAAAGCTTGGCAAGCTTGGCCTTCGACCATCGCAGCTCTGTAGCGATGCTGAATTTCTGCGACGCGTCAGCATCGACATGACGGGTACGCTGCCGGCGCCGGACGAGGTTCTGGAGTTTCTGTCGGACTCGACCAAAGACAAACGATCTCAGAAGATCAACGAATTGCTCAAACGCCCCGCCTATGCGGCTTGGTGGGCTAACAAGCTGTGCGACTTTACTGGTTGTAATCCTGCCTCGATTCAAAGTCTGCTGGAAACGGCCACCGAAACTGGCTATGTGAAAGCCTCCGAATGGTATGACTGGATCTTTGATCGGATTGGTCGCAATCAGCCCTATGATGATCTCGTCGCAGGGATCATGTTGGCGCAATTGGCAGAAACAGGCGAGGGGATGCCGTATTTTTGGACTCGCCAGAGTCTCAAGGAGCCCAAGGATACCGCGATGTCGGTGGCACATGCATTTCTCGGTATTCAATTGCAGTGTGCCGAGTGCCATAAGCATCCATTCGATCGCTGGACCCAAACCGATTTTAATGAGTTCGCTCGGTTTTTTGATCCCCTCACGGCCGGTCGCCGGACGGCAGTCGTCGACAATGATCGATCCTTGCGTTTGTTGCGAAGTCATAAGGTGATGCTCCAGGCAGGTGACGATCCCCGCAAACCCATCATGGACTGGCTTCGAGATCCAGCTAATCCCTGGTTCGCGCGCGCGTTTGTCAATCGAGTCTGGGCAGGCTATTTCAACCGGGGGATTGTCGATCCTCCGGATCAATTTACACCGGCGAACCCAGCCAGCAATCCTGCGCTACTGGATTGGCTGACTGCGCAATTTATCGAAAATGGTTTTGATATGAAGTGGTTGCATCGCACGATTGCCAATAGTCGTACCTATCAACGAAGCTGGAAACCCAACGAGACAAATCGAAACGATCGACGAAATTACAGTCGAGCCGTTCCTCGCCGAATACCGGCGGAAGTGGTTTACGATGCGATTAAGCAGGCGACGGCTTCCGACGAAAAACAAGCTCAAGTCAGAATTGATTTGCGGCGCCGTGCCTCAGGACATCTTTCCATGCGGATGGCTGGAACCCATGCGATGAAGGTGTTTGGGAAACCCGATCGATCGCTCAATTGTGATTGTGAACGAGTCAATGCACCGAATTTGCTTCAGTCAATTTTTCTTCAAAATGATCCACTCGTTCGCATGCGGATTGCTGACAGTGAATGGATTATCCAAATCGAAGATGACGAGCAGAAGCAAATATCGATTGAAAAGAATGATTTCGTTGAACAAGCGTGGTTGCGGACCGTAAATCGACCGCCGAGCCCTGCGGAATTCGACCGTTCCTTACGACATATCGATTCCGTCATGACCGTCAGTGAAGGGATCAGCGATCTGATGTGGGCATTGATTAACACGAAAGAATTTCTTTTGAATCATTGAATCCATGTTAATGGAAAGAGTGAAACCAAGATGCGGAATCGAATCAATCGTCGAGAGTTGCTCAAGATCGGTATGCTTGGTACCGGTTTGACACTATCGCAATGGTTGCGAATTCAGGCGGCCGAGCAAACGCCGAAAGAAAAACGTTCTGCCATCTTTATTTTCATGGAAGGCGCGCCGTCTCATCAGGACACCTTCGATATGAAGCCTAACGCGCCGGTTGATATTCGCGGTGCGTTTCAACCGATCGCTACCAATGTGCCGGGTGTGCAGATTTGCGAACAGATGCCCCGATTGGCGGAGCGGGCAAATCGGTTTGCGGTGATTCGTGGGGTCACTCACAGCGTTGCAGATCATGGACTCGCGAAAAAATATTTGTTGACGGGAAATAAACCATCGCAAACCGTCAGTTATCCGGAATACGGTAGCGTCGTTAGTCACGAGCATCCGTCGGCACCCAATTTGCCTACCTATGTTTCAATTGATGAGTCGTTTGTCGGACCGGGGTATCTTGGTGCTCAATACAGCGCTCTGACTGCAGAGAAACCTCGTCACGGCATCGCCTACAAGGTGCGGGGAGTTTCTCTGGAGGAAGGGCTCTCTGTGGCGAAATATCGATCGCAGAAACAACTCCTTGAGGATCTTGATCTGACGTTTCGAGGTTTTGAAGATTTAGACGATCAGGTACGTGGGATGGATCGCTTTACGGAGCAGGCTTATGACATTATCAGCTCACCTCAGACACGCGCCGCCTTTGATTTGTCTCAAGAAAAAACGACGGAGAGTGACCGGTTTGGAAAACATGAGTTTGGCCAATCGATGTTGCTTGCCGCGCGACTAATTGAAGCGGGCGTGCATTTTGTTACGGTCCGATTGCGACCCGCTGATTTTGATTTTGATACGCATTCGGATAATTTCCCCAGGCTGCAACGTCTTTTGCCACCGTTTGATCGCGGCTTGGCCGCGCTGCTTGATCGCCTTGAGGAACGAGGCATGTTGAGCACGACGGCCATTCTTGCCTGTGGTGAGTTTGGTCGCACGCCGAAAATCAATCCTGCCGGAGGCCGTGACCATTGGGCGAGAGCCATGTGTGCGGTGATGGCTGGCGGTGATGTTCGAGGCGGTCGAGCGATTGGTGAAACGGACGACACTGCGGCGGAACCTAAGTCGGTCGGATTTTCGCCCGATGATCTTGCCGCGTCGTTTTATCAAAACATTGGAATTTCTTCTGATCGCGAGTTTCAAACGAATGTCGGTCGCCCGATCATGCTGTTGCGAGAGGGACGTCCGATCGCTGAGCTCTTTTAACGGTTGGCAAACACGCGAACTGCGCCATGCATTGCAAAGGCTCAACGTCTCGAAAGGGGACGCCGGATTGCGACTTGCAACGACAGCCTGGAGTCATCGCTTGCTGCGGAATAGCTCAGTGAAATGAGGGTTCGCACGCTCTTAATTCGCCATCTTGCATCGCGGCTTGGCTGATCCGTAGCGTAGCGAAGCCGCAATAGCTGATCAGGAATCGGATTGCTTAGCCGGATCGGCCAGCAGTTGCTTGAGCATCGGTTTAATTGCATTCGCCCAGGCGTCGGCACCAGCCGGACTAGGGTGTAGCAAGTCCCACATTAGATTGGTGTTGAGGGTGCCATCCGATCGCAGAAAAATCTGATTAATGTCGAGCCAGAAGACTTGTCGGTTGTCTGCGAGTTGCTTCGTCAATTCGCCGGCGCGACGACACGTTTCGATGCACTGAGCCGAAGAATGAAAGATCGGCGGACTGATACCCTGCTCGTTGTCGCCGCCGCGTGGGAAAATTCGCAGGATGAGAATCTTAGTCGTTGGATGTTTCTGTTGAATGAGTTCGACAATGGCCTTCGTACCGGCGAAAATCTCTTTGGCGGTGTGGACGGTCTTGAAATGTCGGTCATCGCTGTTGTTTGTGCCGATCAACAAGACGGCGACCTTGGGAGATTGCTTAAAGTCTAACTCCCCATTTTGAAGATTCCAAAGAATCTGCTCAGTTCGGTAACCGCTATAGCCAAGATTTATTGCCTTGAGCGGCGCAAAATGTTTTTTCCACACGGCTTTCATCGGTGCATATTTACCACCGAAGTCACCCACCGTATGAGTGATAGAATCACCAATCAACGCTACGTCGTAGTCGCCACTCTTCACCGCAGCAACTTTCTGCGTGTGACGCTCACTCGGTGACGGTTGTGGAACGTTGGCCGCACCAGGCCGAATTGCGTCCTGCGACATTCCTGTCATAAGGAATGTCGAAATCGATAACAAAAAAACCAGGATTCGAATAGCGCGGGGTTGTCGGTGGCTCAAGCTTCTCATGAATTACAGTCCTCTCAGCTAAAACTGGCAAGTTAATCTGATTGCGTCTCCAAGGGTAGCGACGTCATGGACGTGTTGCCAACACGATGCGTGAATGGTCGAAACAAACGTTTGCCATGACGGCAATTCATTTGATGCCACTTCTTGCCCGATCCATCACTCCGAATCGAGTTCCTGCGAAGCATTTCCTTCTGCCAGCAGTTCTTCAAGGTGCTTCGCCATGATTTCTTGTCCGCCTGCTCCTTGCCAATCGAGTTCGCCATACCACCAGTAACGGATACGACCTTGCTTGTCGATTAAATAGACGCTGGGCCAAATCGAATTTCCCCATTCATTCCAGATTTGCTTTTCATTGTCGACGACAATTGGAAAGCGAAACGCCGCTTCTTCCACTTTGGCTCGAACTCGTCTGATTTCGCTTTCACTGGAGGTCTCAGGAGTATGAACTCCCAAGACGACCAATCCCTGATCTCCATAAGTTTTGTCCCAACCCTTGTACCAAGGGTAGTTGCGAATGCAATTGATTCAGCCGAAGGCCCAGAAATGCAACGCCACCACTTTTCCGCGAAGCTCGGAGAGCTCCAGTGGGGGGGAATTGATCCAAACACCGTCCTCAGACAGATGGGGTGCTCGAAAGGCAACCTTGCCAAGTTGCCGTATGTCGAAACTGCGACCTACAAGCGCTACCAGGGTTTCTTTCTGTTTGTCGTCGATTGCTGACAGAATCTGTCGCTGCAATTCGGTCTGGGCTTTTGCCGCAGCTTGGTTTGCAGTAGTAAGAGTTTGCTTGCCTTCTGTCATTTGCTTTTGAATTTGACGTACTGCTTGTTGCGATTCATTGATGAGTCCCTGGATCTCTTCTTTCTGATTCGCTGTAAGCTCTAATGCTTTGGCCGCCTCGTCAGTAAGAACAAAGGGAATCCCTCGCACTCGATATTTGATTTGCCGGAGTCGATTTAGTTGATCTTTTGTAAACAGATTTTCCAAGGCCTGATCCGTTTGGGCGATAGCTCTTCGCACCGAGGCTTGAGCCGTCTCAGCTGCCTTGTTTCTCGACGCCAATAGGCTCCCGTCGAGCTTTTCATTCAAATTTCTTAGTTTTTTGAGCTGGAGGTCGCTAAGTTTCAGATCGCGGTGGACCGCCGGTTCACGCAATAAAAAAAGCAGTGAGTTTGGCATTGTGGCATAGTTCGTGACGTTTTGTGCAAATGCAATCGTTGCGGAAAAACTAAACCACATAATGAACGCAACGAATAATTTTTGGTGCATTCGACTCTCCCCGGGTGTTTGTAAAAGGATTGCGCCTTCGAACGAATTTCCCTAAAAGTTACTCACCTGATAGGCTGAAGAGTATACCAAGCTCGTTACATGATTAGAGGGTGATTGTTATTTGCACGAAGTCACGTTTTTTGTTTTTCTCCGATCGAAAACCCCTAACTCAAAGTCGAGACGGAGGCAGAGTTGATAAGGGATTCTGCGATCCGCGTAATTTGGGATGACTGTCGAGGAAAGGTTTTGGTTCTCATTCCCAGGTGAGTTGCCTAAACTAAAGAGTCCCAAAAGGTTGACAAAAAACCTATATTTCGGACAGTCAACGAAAGATCAGAAAACAGAAAAGATCGGTCCCCCATTGGGAGAATGTTAGCCATGCCACTGCAACGGATGATCTTGCCCTTTAGCTGCTTTCTGATAATTGCATGTTTGGTGTTGTCGGTCCGTGCCCAAAGCGGCGTGCATCGCAACACGACCAATCAGCTAGAATCGACATTCAGAGATCTCGAGCGAAGTGGAATCGATGGAGATGATAAAACGAATCGTGACCCGGGAAAACTGGCCGTTGCGACTTTCGGGAACGGTTGCTATTGGTGCACCGAAGCGATCTTTGAACAGTTAAAAGGAGTCAAGACGGTTACATCTGGGTTTTCGGGCGGCGTCGTCCCGAATCCAACCTACAAGCAAGTTCTCACCGGGAGGACCGGGCATGCCGAAGTTGTCCAGATTGAGTACGATCCAGATGAGATTTCTTTCGCGCGTTTGCTAGAAGCATTTTGGTTGTCGCACGATCCGACGACGCTGAATCGACAGGGACCGGATGTAGGAACGCAGTACCGGTCTGCCGTGTTTTACCATGATGATCGCCAGCGCGAAGCGGCTGAACGATTCAAGGCAGAGTTGAATAAGTCGAAAGCATTCCGTAAGCCAATCGTGACTGAGGTGACGAAATTTCAAGCGTTCTATCCGGCCCAAGCCTATCACCAAGACTACTTTGAAAACAACGGTCGACAGCCCTACTGCCAGTTTCATATTCGCCCCAAACTCAAGAAATTTAAACGAGTTTTTCGCGAACACCTTGAATTAAAACAGTAACAAGAATCAACGGGAAAGGGGACGAAAGCGGCCTAGCGATCTTGAATCATTCCGTTTCGGCGTCAAGCTTGGAGGATCTGAATGTTACGAAAACGAAAATCACCAATGTGTCTCTTCGGTTTATTCGCTTGCTTGGCAACAGTGTCCGCGGTTCGAGGCGAATCGGGCACGGTGGAAACCAAGGAACCCAAGAAGATTGTCAAAACAGATGCGCAGTGGCGAAAGCAGCTGACTCGGATGCAGTACAAAGTGACACGAAAGGCGGGAACGGAGCGCGCTTTCAGTGGAAAGTACTGGAACAATAAAGCAGATGGCAGTTACCTGTGTGTGTGTTGTGACGAGCCTTTGTTTGCTTCGCAGACCAAATTCAAATCAGGTACAGGGTGGCCCAGTTTTTACGCTCCGATCGAAAAGAAACAGGTTGAGGAACGGCTTGACCGCGGTTTCTTTTCAGTCCGAACGGAAGTGGTCTGTCGACGATGTGATGCGCATCTTGGTCACGTCTTCTCGGATGGCCCTCGTCCGACAGGACTTCGGTACTGTATAAACTCCGTTGCGTTGAAGTTTGAGTCGAACGGCAAGGAGTCGTCGGATAAGAAGAGCAGTGCTGATAAAAAGTGATGCCAAGCTGAAATGTCGTGATTTACTGCTGAGGGGGACTGTCAAGTTGCGGCTCATCACAGCACGTTGTTTCGAGCAGCGAGTCGCTTGACGTAGAGCTTGGTGAATGGCAAGGCTGACAGACCGTGTGCAACAATGCTCAACGCGACCGTCCAAGTGACGACGTCAGTCAGTCTGGTTGCCCCGGGGAGTTCTTGGCCGATCACAAGCACAATGAATACGATGCTGGCTAAACCTCGTGGGCCGAACCAGCCCACGAATAGCTTGGTATCCCAACGCATTGCTACGCCCGACAGGCAAAGTAGAACGGGTAGGATTCGCACAATGGTCAGACTCAAAATTGCGTAGAGAATCGTTTGCCAACTGATCTGTTGGAGTGCTTGCCCAAACACAACAGCGCCGAACGCGAACCAAGTGAGCATCGACATCACGCTGCCAGCTCCCTCAGCTCCGTTTAGCACTTCTGCCTTGACCTGGTGTTTTTGGGTGAGTCTACCGAAGACGAGTCCGCCAACGAACGAACTGATGAAACCGCTACCCCCCAGCCACTGAGACAGGCCGAAGCAACACATTGCCATGGCGACGACGGGGATTTGAACCCAGGCGCCGCTGAGCCAATTAGCGGCGTAAGCTCGTTGCAGCGAAAAACTGCCAACCATTGCCAGCGCGACACCAACCACGGTGCCAATTCCGATTGCTTCCAGGGTCAGCCGGATGATCAGCGATAAGGGAGCACCGTCCACGGATCCGGAGGCACAGGCCAAAAAAAATAGCAAAACGGGGACACAAATGCCATCGTTCAGGCCGCTTTCTACATTTAGACTTGCACGTACCGAGTCTGGGACTGCTTTGTTGGTAACGACAGCCTGTCCGAGGGCTGCATCTGTGGGGGCCAGCATCGTTGCCAGCAAGGCCAACTCGAAGATCGTTAGTTCGTCAAAGATCAGATAGCCAGTGCCGAACCCAGCCACGATCGTCAACGGTAAACCGATCAGGAGCAGCCGGGTCGGAATTCTCTCAATCCGTTTTAGGACGGCTAAATCCGCATTGGCCGAATCCGAAAAAAGGACCAGTGCCAAAGTGAACTCGGCCAATCTTCGGATTCCTTCTCCATTAATATTTAGTTCGACAAGCTGTAGGCCGTATGAGCCAAAAGCCAGACCCACGAACAAATAGATCACCGGGCCATTGACGGGGGTCTTTTCCAAACGCGATGCAAGCAGGCTATAAAAGAAAGCAAATGCCGCCAGAACGGTAAGGACTTGGTATTCCGACATGGATTAGTCAGTCTCAGGGAGAGCACAGGCTGTTGGAGCTGGCAGGAAAATGCGATTTGCGTCGAATGCCGTCTTGCGTATTGGCCTCGAAAGCGATGAAAGCCTTTTTCTCCGTCCATCACAGAACATTGCTTCTTGGAAAACGCCAAAGGACCGTGCTGGATACTTTTCAATTGAGCTGTTTGTTCAACCATTGCCGTAGGTCACGCCGTGCCGAACTAGGACGCAACACCCACTGATCATTGTGATTTCTAAAGCCTGTTGATTGCACGATAAATCGGTTTGAGTTGGGTACCGAATCGAAGTAGTCTCGAAGCTGTTGCTGCGTGGCCCCAGATTCCGTACAGACAAATTGGTGTCGATTTCCTAGTCGATTGAGGCGAATGCGTGCAGATGTCCGGTCGCTGCCCGGATAAGGCCAGGATGATTTCACACCATCGTAGTGACTGTAACAGATGAAAGCGCGCCATCGAGACGCGATTTGGTCATTCGCGAGCCCCAAATAGTTGCAGGCGATGGAACCCCTGGAAAAGCCGGTCAAAACGATGCGATCAGCGTCTCCGCCCCAACTTTGTACGACTTGATCAATGGCTTCTTCAAGAAATTGAAGGGACGTTTCAGTGCCAAAGGACGGTGGGGTTCCCCACCAAGTTTGAGCAATGTTTTCCCCCGCTGCGTCCAGAAACGGAACCACCAGCCAAATTGCATCCTGCCCCCCTGTGAGGCCGTATCCCAGACTGGCGTCCTCTACCTTTCCCGTACACCGATCACCAAACTGATTTTGATAGCCGCCATTTCCTGGCATCTCGACGATCACGGGGTAGCTTTGCCCCTTTCGCCAATTCGTTGGCAAATACAGGGAGGCAAACAGCTGTGGATGCGGGAACGATTTACAGGATAAGCGGACGCGTCTTCCTGGATTTGGAGCCCGGTCGACCAAAGCGGGGACGACTAAATCCTCCGGTACGGCTCGGATATCTCCGTTGGTCTTAACCGTTTGGACTGGGATGAGTCGCAGTTGTCGAAAATCACCGACCGCTCCGTGGGGCTTGTGAATGGCTTTTAAATGGAAGCGAAGATTATTTGCGGCTGGCAGTTTGATGGTTCCGTTTCCAACGCGTCGCCAAATGAATCTCTGGAAATGTCCCGTTTCGATGACGTCAAATTCCAATGCCTGGTCGCCGATTTCGCAGACTACCCGACTGCCACCCATGCCGGCACCGCACCCCTGCAGCACTTCCAATCGGTAGATGCCTGCCCGTGGTGTCGAAAAATTCCAACTTGCCGAATCTGTTATCTCTGCCCAATACCCAACCGTATCTTTAAAAGTTTGAGGCTCGAATCGTAGCTTGCTGCCGGAGGTCGTCGCCTCTCTTGCCGGAAATACGATCGAACCATTTGTTGCGGGTTGAATCACCTTGGGGCCTGTTCGTCCGTTGAACGGGGAACCGAATTGCAGCCAAACTTGAATGGATTCGGCTTGTTGCAGATTCTTGGGGATCGGAATTCGCCATTCCGTTAGCTCCGGTTGTATATCGGTGTATTCCCATGATTCGGGAGCATTGGCTCGACCCACCAAAACGGTTCGGACGACATGGAACAGGCGTGGGATTACTAATTGATTCGCTGCTGGCCGCGTGTCCGCCTTGATTTGTAGCCAATCATCTATGGTTACCACGCGCTGGGCGCCGATGGGCCATGGAACTGACTGGGCCTTGGGGAGACTCGCGATCGGAAAAGTTGACGGCAACCAGACCTCACCCAAGAGTTCTGAGGTTGAGATCATACTGACCACGAACGCGATGATCATGATCCAGAAAATCTTTGTTTCTTCGATCGCGCGAGCCTCGAGGGACTCCGACGCCGGATTGGAGGTGAGAGCTGGTAAGAAATTTGTCATGAACGGTGCTTTCTGTCGGAAACGGATCACCGAGCCTTTGATGTCGGCTGCAAAATTGCTCGACGAATCGGTCACGACTTGTAAAGAACGGTCTGCAGACAATAGATTTGTCTTATTCGGGGTGAATGATTAGAGACTATTGTGCGCTGTTGCTCGGATTTCCGCTACGCGCAACAGAAAATAGATGCAATCGGTAAACTGACTTGGAGAGATTTATGTCGTCCTTGGAGCAGGCCTTTGATTCCACCGCCTTTCGTGAGCTGGGCCATCGACTGGTCGATCGATTAGCAGATCATTTACAGGTGACTCAGCAAGCCAACGAAAATCGTGTGATTTCGTGGCAAGATCCCGCAGAAAGTCTGGCGTGCTGGGAAAACCTCGATCGCTCGGATGACGTAATGGATCTTTTCGAACAAGTGATTCAGCAATCCATTCATTTACACCACCCTCGCTATGTGGGTCATCAGATTAGTCCTGCCCTGCCTGTATCGGCACTCGCTGGATTACTCGTTGATTTGCTCAACAATGGGATGGGGGTTTACGAGATGGGTATGGCGGGTACCGCAATCGAACATGTCGTTGTCAAGCTGACCGCTCGGCAACTCGGATTTCCGACGACTGCGGGCGGCTTTCTCACTTCCGGTGGATCTCTAGCGAATCTGACCGGCTTGCTGGCGGCTAGGCAAAGTCGGTTGCAAGACGGTGGAGATGATTCTTCCTTGGCGGTGATGGTTTCTGCTGAGGCGCATCATTGCGTGTTGCGAGCTGCAACGATCATGGGGTTGGGCGAAGAGGGGATCGTGCAGGTTCCCAGTAATGCAAAATATCAGATGGAAGTCGATCAGTTGGAACGACTTCATCAAGAGGCGGCGGGCAGAGGATACGAGGTGATGGCGATAGTGGGCAACGCTTGTACGACCTCGACAGGTTCGTTCGATGACCTTGCTGCGATCGGCGCATACTGCCAACGTCATCGGCTATGGTTTCATGTTGATGGCGCGCACGGCGCCGCGATGGCTTTCTCCGAAAAATACTGTGATAAGCTGGCTGGGATTGAATTGGCAGATTCCGTGACGCTGGATTTTCACAAGATGTTGTTAACACCTGCATTGCTCAGTGCATTGATATTTCGGGAAGAGTCGAATAGTTTTGACACCTTTCGTCAAACGGCAGATTATCTCTGGTCACAAAATGCAGGTCGCGACGAAGCGGAATGGTTTAGTCTCGCGAAGCGAACATTTGAGTGCACCAAGTCAATGATGGGATTGAAAATCTATAGCCTGCTTAAAGCACATGGCGTTGAAATTCTCGATGAGAACGTTACACGACTTGTTGATCTGACAAGGCAGTTTGCGCGCCTAATCGAGCAGCACGCGAGTTTCGAAATCGCCGTGCAGCCCGAGGCCAATATTGTTTGTTTTCGATACGTAGCGGATGTTCCCTCGAGTGACTTATCTCGTCTCAATGAGAAAATTCGCGAGTCAGTCACCCAGCAAGGTCGCTTTTTTATCGTGCAGACCACGCTGCAGGACGAGGTCTGGTTGCGGACAACCCTTGCCAATCCGTTGACAACCAAACAGGATTTAGAGGAGCTGCTCGAGCACATTGATCAATCAGCAAACTGCTTGCTAAGCCGTCTCCCATGAAACCTCGTAGGTACGTCGTGCCGCCGTCAGATTCAAGAGACAGTCTTAGATCGGGCGCTATCAGAGCTAACGGACCTCTACAGTTTCACGGCGATCACTCGTTTTTCTCGTGCGGCTTGTTCGACCTGATTTGCCAACAGATGGTTAGTGCGAACATCGGTATGCGTAATGGGCACCTCGCATTCACCAAGGGCACATTGAGCGAATTGTTCAAGCTCAATTCGATAGGCGTCGCGATAACGAGTAGGAAAGGAAAACTCAGCTTGAGGTCGCGCGAATCCTCGCTGCGAGGCACGCGTCACCGAGGTTGGGTGATGGTTGTCGGCAAGTAGCATGCCATGCTCTCCAAAGGCCTCGATTCGCTGATCATAGCCGTACGCGCTTTGCCGGTTAATGTCGATGGATGCGGTGACACCGTTGGGGAATGCAAGGGTGGCAACCACATTATCGAAATCATCGAGTTTGCCTATTTCTGGAATGAAACTGCTGCCAAAAGCGCTCACATGCTCAGGGTGTTCTCCAATAATGTGCACCACCATATCAAGATCGTGCACCATACAATCGTGGAATATTCCCCCCGAAGTTCGAATGTAATCGGGGGAGGGTATCGGGTTGTCTCTGGAAACGGATCGTACGTAGTGCAGTTGCCCCAGTTCCCCGCTTCTTATCGCTTGGACAAGCGAGGCAAAGGATGGGTCGAATCGCCGTTGAAAGGCGACAAACAACGGGGTGTCGTTGGATTCTGCCAAACGAAAACAGTCGTCGATTTGTGCCAGTTCTCGCCCAAGTGGCTTCTCGGTTAATACGGGTTTGCATTGGTTGAGACATTGTTGAACATACGGATAGTGTGAGTCCGTGGGTGTTGCAACTATGACTGCATCGACGTCGGTTCGTTCAATCAATTTGTTGGGGGAATCAGCCGCATCACACCCGAACCGAGCGGCTACTTTTTGGGCCCTGTTTTGATCGATGTCATAAACCGATACTAACCGCGTTGTTTCAATCGCTCGGAGACTCTGTAAATGAAAGTTGCCGGCACGACCAAGGCCCAGTAAACCAATCCTTACTAACGCTGACGACATGCTGCTCGGGCTCCTTTGTGAGTCGGTGATTGCAGCGACCGATAAGTTGACAATTCGGATATCCTAACACTAGACTACCGACCGGTAGAAGGTATTTTTCTTGCTGACTCTTTCAAGCTGGCGTTGTTACGGAATAGGAATTCTCATGGTCTCTTCGAATGGTCGAAATGACGAACAGCCCTTGGATGATTTGCACGAGTGGGAAGATGACTTGTTGCGAAGATATCCTGAGCCAGAGCAGGTGGGGAAATCATCGCAGTTCACAAACGCTGAGAAAAAACAGAACGAGTTTCGTGATTATGAAAAAGAGGCACGTCATTCGGTGCGTGAATTCTATCGATTGAATCACCTTTATCAAACGGTTGATTTCGTCCGAGCCAAGCGGGAGGAATTTCTCTCGCTCAATCAGCGACGGATGGGGGTGTGGAAGGGCTTGGAGTATCTGAACACGCTTGTTGATGACAGTGATCCAGATACCGACCTGTCCCAGATTCAGCATTTATTACAAACATCAGAGGCGATTCGCGCCGATGGACACCCACGCTGGTTCATTCTGGCCGGATTGATTCACGATTTGGGAAAAGTACTTTGTTTGTGGGATGAACCACAATGGGCGGTTGTGGGGGATACATTTCCAGTCGGCTGCAAGTTTTCCGAAAAGATCGTTTACTCCGAATTCTTCCAAGATAATCCTGATTACCAAAATGAAGAATACCAATCGGAGTTTGGGATCTATGAAGCTGGCTGTGGATTTGAGAATTTGCTGATGTCGTGGGGGCACGACGAATATATTTATCACGTCACGAAAGCTTATTTGCCCACCGAAGCTCAGTATATCTTGCGTTATCATTCGTTTTATTCAGCTCATCGCGAGGGTGAATACGGCCGGTTCATGAATGAACAGGATCGGGAATACTTCCATTGGGTGAAGGAATTTAACCCTTACGATCTCTACACCAAGAGCACCGAGCCTCCGAATGTCGAGCAGCTGAAACCCTACTATCAAGATTTGATCGGCGAGTTTTTTCCAGCCGATATCGCTTGGTAGATGAACGGAATTGAAAGGTGCCGCATGTTGCGGATGCAACGTTTGTTTTTTGTGCTGGGATGCTTGCTGTTGCTTCCAGCCTGTGAACGTGCGGATCGACCCTTGGTGTTTGCCTATTCGAATGAGCAGCCGATTGGATCCTTGCGGAGTCAGTCGATGCTTTTTTTCAAGGAGCAACTTGAACAACAAACGGACGGACGTATTCAGGTTGAGCTGTATTTTGGTGGAGTGCTGGGTACCGAGCGAGAATTGATGGACCTTGTGGCAACCGGCGCGCTGCAGGGAACTCGAGGTGGATTCTTTGCAGACGCAAATCCAAAATACATGTTGCTGACTCTGCCGTTTCTCGTGGATGGTTGGGACCAAGCCATCACTCTCGTCAATAGCGACTTCATGAAAGAGTTGAACCAAGGTGCAAGGGAACGCGGTTGGCACATCCCTGCTACCGGTATCTCGCAAGGCTTTCGCGCACACACCAACAATGTGAGGCCAATTACCCATCCCGATGATTTGGCTGGACTCAAAATGCGAGTGCCTCCGCAAGAAGTATTTGTCCAGACAGCTCTGGCTTTTGGTGCGAACCCTCAAGAAATTCCCGCGGTAGAAATCTACCAAGCCTTGCAGATGGGTGTGGTCGATGGACAGGATAATCCACCGTCGAACATTTGGGATTACAAAGTGTTTGAAGTCTCAAAGTTTATGACCATTACCAACTATGCCACAGGCCCCGACCCCATGCTGGTGAATCTTGATTGGTATGAGTCTTTACCTACTGACTTGCAGCAGATATTTGATCGCGTGGCTCGTGAAGCAATCGCCTACAGCGATCAACTCAATCGAAAGCAAGAGGAAGAATTCATCAATAAGCTTTCCCAGAAACTGGCGGTTAATCAAGTAGCGGGGTCGGAGCTATTGCCATTTCGAGAAGCGGTTAAACCGGTTTATGATTACTACGTTCAAAAAGGAGATTTGACGTGGGAAGAAGTCGAAAGAGCAAGGCAAGCTGCCCGCGGTGAATGATGAATAATTTTGAGTCTTTACTGACGAAGATCCTCGAGTTTGTGCTTGCACTTGGCTTGTTGGCGATTGCCTTGATTATCGTGACGCTGGTGGTTCTTCGTTATGCCTTCAACTCCTCAATTACCGGCGCGAATGAAACGATTACCATTTTGTTTGTCTACACGACTGCAATCGGCGCAGCGGTGGCAATCGGTCAACGAGAACATATTTCGATATCGGCTGTGGTCGATAGGCTGCCGATTCGCACGCAGCGATTCATCGATGGGGGGACGCTGGTTTGTATCGCTGTTCTCAACGCAACGCTTGTTGTTTTGAGCATTCGTTGGATCTATTTCACCGGCCATTTCTTGATGCCCGCCACGGGACTGCCGAGGATTGTTGCCCAGCTTTGCCTTCCAATCGGTTGTGGTCTTGCCGTGTTCTATTGCATCACTCGACTGGTGCAATTGTTGACGGATGACTCCAAGTCGCGGGGAACGAATTCCGAACGAGGCACCCAATGACACTGTTGTTGGTTAGTTTTGCCGCCTGCCTGATTGTCGGAATCCCAATTGCCTATTCACTTGGTCTTGCAACACTTGTCTACTTTGTGGTGTTACGGCCAGAGTTGATGATTGTGTTACCTCAGCGATTTTATGCCGGCATGGATGCCTATGCACTGATCGCCTTGCCCTTGTTCATTCTGATGGGCCAACTGATGAATGCTGGGGGGATTACGACGCGTCTGATCAGTTTTTGTCTGATGTTCGTGGGGCGTTTTCGAGGAGGACTTGGGCTTGTTAACGTTGCGGCAAGTATGTTGTTCGGGGGGATCTCCGGTTCATCCGCTTCCGACACGGCCTCGATCGGTTCGGTGCTGATACCGGAGATGGAACAACGTGGTTATCCGAAGGGGTTTGCTGCTGGAATCACCGTGGCTTCATCGACCATGGGAATGATTATTCCCCCAAGTATCCCGATGGTTATTTTTGCTGTCACCGCGCAGCAATCCGTCGGGAAGTTGTTTCTTGGGGGCCTCGTTCCCGGCCTATTGGTCGGCCTATTTCAGCTGCTTCTCGTCTCGGTGGTTTCCGTCCGACAGAATTATCCCACCGAGCAACGGACTTACTCCGGAAGGCAAATCGCCAGCGAAGTCTTGCGAAGCATTTACGTGTTAATCATGCCCCTGTTTGTCGTTGGAGCTGTGGTTGGCGGGATTGCAACAGCAACCGAATCGGCAGGGCTAGGTGTCCTTTACGCAACAGGAGTCGGGTTCGCCGTGACGCGCCATTTGACCCTGTCTCGGTTTTACAGTGCCTTGCGATCATCCATTTTGACAAGTGCGAAAATTATGATGATTATCGCGCTGAGTCAAGTTTTCATTTGGGTATTAGCTTATGAACGCGTCCCAGAGACCGTTGCCGCTGCTGTGACCGGATTGGGTTTGTCACCCACCCTGATGATGTTGATGATCGGACTGATGATTCTTGCCGCCGGAACGTTCGTCGATGTCAGCCCTGCGATTCTGCTGCTGACGCCAGTCTTCCTGCCGGCAGTCGAACAAAACGGTATTTCACCGATCTTATTTGGAGTTGTCTTGGTGTCGGGATTGGCGGTGGGAGCCTGCACGCCGCCGGTTGGTAATTGTTTGAATGTATGTTCGGCGGTCTCGGGATTACGTATCGGTGTGATATTTCGGAACGCGAGTCCCTTTTTGTTAGCCAATGTTCTGGTCTTGGTGCTGATCATTTTGGTACCACAACTCGTGTTGTGGATTCCGAATTATCTAATGGATTAGAGCATGTCCGTGATTTACCGAACCATCGATTGGATACTTGATCAAAGCCATGCCGATTTTTCGTTCGGCGCTGACTGGATCGGCGACCCGCGGGGCGCAACTGCTCGGGGAGGCGTGCTCTGTCTGATGCTGATCGTGTTTAAGCCGTTTCGTCGAGGTTCGGCTTTTCTGCCGATGAAAAAAATGAAATATTTTTCGCCGTCTTTTTTAAGCGTTCACTGATTTGAGACTCGATTTCAGCTAACACCACCGAATCAACCGTTCGGCTAGGATGCTTGTCGAAGTGTTCTATTCTGCGAGTCATTGCGCACAACACACAGGAAGTTGAGTAAATCCGATCTCCATTGAAAGAGCCTCAATGACCTAGCTGAGACGATCACTCAATATCTCAATTGGTTTCGGCAGACGTGACTCGATTCTTTGGCCTCGGAGTGCGTGAACCCGGATCGTAGCCAACCACAGGTTGTCCTGTAGCCACATTGTGGGTCAGCCGATACACTCAAGACGATAGCGAGTTGTCTGTAATTAATAATGACGTTTGCCAGCAAGTAGTGGATTTGCCTGTAACCGTCTGAATAAGCAGTCGAGAGGAGAAACGTGATGAAAGGTAGTGAAAAAGTTGTCGAGGCATTGAACGCTGGTCTAACGATCGAACTTACCGCGATCAACTTATACTTCATTAGTTCCAAGATGTGTAAAGATTGGGGGCTTCACAAATTGGCAAAACATTTCTACGACGAATCGATCGAAGAGATGCAGCACGCCGAACGAGTGATTGATCGAATTCTGTTTCTTGACGGAGTACCAGAAATCGCTCGCTATGGCGTGATCAACGTGGGGGCAACCCCAGAAGAGCAGATTGAGAATTCGTTGAAGCTGGAGACGATGGGAGTCAGCACCTACAACGACGCGATTCAACTTGCGATTTCCGAAAAGGATGCGGGAAGCAAAGACCTCATGGAAGCAATGGTCGTTGAGTCCGAAGAAAGTATTGACTGGTGCGAGTCGCAACTTGACCTGATCAAGCGAGTTGGAATCCAACACTACTTGGCCCAACAAATGGGAGAAGCGACCCAAGGGTAGTTTGTTCGCTACTTCGAGACGCTGCGATGACATGCCAATCTATCTGATCGGCGCAGGGTGATCGGAGCAGGGTGATCGGCGCAGGGTGATCGGCGCAGGGTGATCGGCGCAGGGTGATCGGCGCAGGGTGATCGGAGCAGGGTGATCGGAGCAGGGTGATCGGAGCAGGGTGATCGGAGCAGGGTGATCGGAGCAGGGTGATCGGGAGCTATGAGTCGCTGACCTTGGGCGAACAGAGGCGAGCGTTCGGCGATGCCGTCCGCACGTCAGACTCAAGCAACCTTGCAATCGCAGCATTGGGCGTTAAAGCCACAACTGTTGCAAGTCTGAAAAACACTACAGACCGGACGTTCACCGGCGAGCATTCGTTTGATTCGGCATTGGCAGCCATGACAGCCACCGCCCGCATTGGTTTGCTGCCTGATTTCCCCGAGGCTCGTGGCTCCGTAAAGCTCGATCGCTTCACGTATTTTTGACTCTCGAACTCGAAAACAATGACAAACGACCGGATTTGTTTCCTGGTCGGTTCGTTGGGTTTGGAGTTTCGCGCTGGACATGGGTGACTGCCTGTGAGATTGAGTCTCAATAACGACTTCCTTTAGTATGTGGCTTCGGGGTACGGATGTCAAGCCTTGATGGGGAACGATCGCTTTCTTCGGAGCGTCTGGGGGGTGTGTTGCCAACCAGCCGAATCGCGACCCTTCCGGCGTCCGTTGGTAGGGTCGGGCAGGCCTGGGTTTTATCTGCAAAGAATCCTTGCGCTTGTTTCGCGCGGTGGTGGGCCGTTTTGAGCGGATTCTTGCCCGCACCTCGCTCCCTCGATTACAGCCAAGCCTTCGTCCATCACTTTCCCGCCGTTTTGTGATCAACGGGAGCAGTCGATGGGACTTGGACGCTGATGTTTCAGCTACTTGTCAGATCGTGTCCTCAAACAGCCAAATTGGCATAATTTCCACAATTGGTGAGTGCATTCCAAACAGTCCATGTCGTTTGCTTGGTGCAGTTGTTAGGATACAAACAGTAGCGATTTGCAACGAAGAACTGGATCGGCGAGCCCTAATACCACAGGGCCTTTTGAGAATCACTTGGGAGAGACTACATGAACGTGTTGTCGATGCGTCAATGTTTTGCGTGGGGAGTTTCCTGCTTACTGCCGCTTTGGGTCCTGCAGGCCGTTTCGGCTGACACGATTTATGAAGCTGCCATCAAGAGCTTGGGGCCGACTTATTTTTATCAGCTGAACGAGCCGAATGCGGATGGTGGCGTTCACGATAGCATGGGAAACGCGGCACCGGGTGGTTACAACGGTGACTACGATGACGGATTCCCGGAGGCCGGATGTGAAGGGCCTTTGTTTACAAACGAAGGGCTCGATGGAGACGACGAGTACGAATACGAAGAAGTCGCCATCCCTGGTGTCGGTGGTGAAGATAATTTAGCGCACTGCAGCAATAATGAGGGCCATCTCATTCTGGGGCCTTCCGAGAACTACGGCGCCAGTGCGATGACCGTATCGCTCTTTTTTCGGGCCGACTTTGCACAGGGGGGCGACCGGCTATTCACCAACAACTTGATCGACGAAGAGACGAGTTTCCAAGTCAACGTTGCGAACGAAGGCCTTGTCGTCGCGGTCAATCCGAACGAAGCGGGTGAATTTGCTGAGCGAACCTTATTCACGATTGATGATGCTGCTCCCGATCGAGCTTTGATCAAGGCTGAGTATGGTTGGTTTCACGTTGTCGCTTCGACAAGCGGTGCACCCGACGAACGTGCGGAAAACATTCAGGTGTGGATTAATGGAGAAGATCGCACCGATAATTTGGTGATCACCGAATGGGGTTGGGGTGTCAATACGGATGATGCGAAAATTGGCGGTCGGCATGATGACCCCTTGGCAACGACGACGCATTCTGGTGCTCAAGACGAGGTTGCGATCTGGCTCGATCGCGTGCTGACTGAGGATGAAGTTCAAACCATCTGGAACGCGGCGAAAGGGGACTTCACTCCTGCTAACCCGGGTGATTTTAATGGGGACAGCGTTTTGGATGCAGCGGATATTGATCTGCTGACGGCCGAAATCGTTGCGGGTAGCAACAGTGCTGAGTTCGATTTGAACGCTGATAATTTAGTCAATGTGGCTGACCATTCCGTTTGGGTCGAAGACCTGAAGAAAACCTGGCTTGGTGATGCCAACTTGGATGGCATGTTTGATTCAAGCGACTTTGTGGTTGCTTTTCAGGCGGGTCAATATGAGACCGGGAATCCGGCAGGCTGGGCTGCGGGAGATTGGAATGCGGACCAGTTGTTCGACAGTTCTGATTTTGTCGCAGCGTTTCAAAGTGGCGCTTACGAAAATGGACCTCGGCCGGCTGCAGCAGCCGTCCCCGAGCCCTCGACGATCGTGCTTTTGGGACTCGCCATGTTGATTGGTTTGCCGAGGCGACGTCGCAGCTAAAACAGACGCTGAACGGTACGGAAAATCTTAGTATCTCAAGTCCGGCTCAATCGACGCAAGTTTGTCGATTGAGCCGATTGGCGTTGCCTGGCTCGTCACGGGAGTCTTTCTCGAGGCCATTTGCGTTTTCTCGGCGGATGCCCGTCGTTCAGGCGAGCGAGCTACGCTCGGTTCAGCAGACATGCGGATGGTGTCTCCCACTTCATTTCAGGCCATAATTCTGCTGGTGACTTGGTGCGTGTCTTGTTGTTGAATTAAATCTTGGAATGAAGGGTCCGCGTGATCAGGGAGTTCTCAGCCGCAAGACGTGGCGCCGAAAGCTCCAGTTGATGGACTGAAAAGGTTATGATGAGGGTCCATAATCCAATTTTTTAAGCCCTTGAGTGAGCCATGTTTGTAGATAATGCGATGCCATTGAGAAGCTTTGTCTTTTGGGCGATGGTGGTTCCCCTGCACTTGGGAGCATCGATCTTGCTTGCCGAACAAGCTGACGACGAAGGAAACGCTAGTTTGAAAAAAACAGCGGCACGCCGAGTGGTGACTGGTCTTGTCGCGTTCTACGATTTCAGTTCGTCGACCGGTACGATGGTCAAGGATCGTGCCGGCACGGGGGAGCCCATTGACTTGAAGATCGAAGCGATGAGTTCTGTGCGTCGAAAGGCAGGCTCACTGGAGGTTATCGGCGACACATTGATTGGCTCGGAAGGGACACCGCGACGAGTGAGCACTGCAATTCGACGAGCGGGGGAAATCACGATCGAAGCGTGGGTGGAGCCTGCCAATACGAACCAGGCGGGACCGGCTCGGATCGTGACACTCTCGCGAAATGGTTCGAATCGAAATGTGACACTAGGTCAAGATGGTGATCGCTATGACGTTCGTTTTCGAACGACTTCCAGAAGTGCAAATGGCTTGCCATCAATCAGTTCTCCGAGGCAGAGTGTGCAGTCAAAACTAACTCATGTTGTCTACATTCGTGGTCGGAAGGGACGGGCAGCCCTTTTTCTGAATGGCGATCGGAAGGTTTCCGGTAAAGTTCCTGGAGCGACGTCGAACTGGGATGACGATTACGAGTTTGCCTTAGCCAATGAGTGGGGCGGTGGACGTCCCTGGCGAGGTACCTATCATTTGGTCGCCGTCTATAAACGCGATTTGTCGCCTCGTGAAATCGAGCAAAACTTCCGAGCCGGTCCGAATGCAAAATCGCCCGCACCGGCGCTGGCGAAACGAGATCTGCGATCCGAACATTTTCAGACAAAGATTGCGCCCCTCTTGGCTCATCATTGTCTGGAGTGTCACGACTCGACTGCCCAGCAGGGCGGGCTTGATCTCTCAAAAAAACGAAATGCACTCGCAGGTGGCGACAGTGGGGCGGTCATTGTCGCCGGCAACTCTGCGGATAGTCTACTTTGGAATACGGTGGCCTCGGATGAAATGCCGCACGATCGTCCGCCGTTATCTGAACGCGAAAAGCAATCGTTGAAAGCATGGATAGACGACGGTGCTGCTTGGTCGGTTCAGCAAATCGACCCTGCCATTTATGCTCACAGCGGGCAAGGAAATCAAAACTGGTTGCGTCGCCTCACCGTTCCTGAGTACATCGAAAGTGTGAAGAGCGCGTTGGGAGTCGACATTGCCAGTGAAGCGCGGGGATTATTGCCGCGCGATCTGCGTGCAGACGGTTTCAGCAACACCGCCTACAATCTCAACGTCGATCTAAAACATGTTGAATCCTACGCCCGGCTCGCGGAGATCATCGTGGAACGGGTTGACGTGATTGCGTTTGCCCGCACGTTTTCGAAACGTCAGAGATTCACTGACAAGGATATGGGGAAACTGATTTCGGAAATGGGTAAACGGATTCTGCGTGGGCCGATCAGTGAACGCGAAATTATTGCTTACCGAGGAATCTCCACCACCACTGCGGGCAGTGGCGGTGACTATGAAGAAGCAATCGGCCACATTCTTGAGGCGATGTTACAATCGCCTCGTTTTATTTATCGAATTGAGAACCAAGTGGGTGATGGTTCACTGGAGCCGGTTGACGAGTACGAACTGGCTTCGCGGATCAGCTACATCGTGTGGGGCGGGCCGCCAGATGACGAATTGATTCGCGCGGCCGAATCGGGCGCTTTGTTTGATTCCCAGGAAGCCGCAGCACAGCTGGAACGGATGCTTGGTGATTCACGGGCGGTGGAGCATTCCTCTCGCTTCGTTTCCGAATGGCTCAATCTTGATCGGCTCGGCAATCTGCAGCCAAACCCTCAACGCTATCCTGATTGGAATCCGGCTTTGGCGGGCGATATGCGAGAGGAAACCTTGGCGTTTTTTCATGACGTTGTTTGGAGGCAAAATCGGCCACTGGCGGATCTGCTCAATGCCCAGGTGACCTACGCGACCCCTCGGCTTGCCCAACATTATGGATTGCAGGGGCAAGGCCAGGTTGTCGATGGAGATGATGACTTATTGCGTTATGACTTGACCACGGATCCGGCTCGCGGTGGGATCCTTACGCAAGGCAGTCTCCTCACGGTCGGCGGCGATGAGGCATCGATGGTAACGCGAGGCCTCTTGGTTATGCATGATTTTTTGCGAGGAGTTGTCAAGGATCCTCCACCCGGCGTCAATACCACGCCGATACCTACTAAAGCCGGACTGACGCAACGGTCAATTGCCATGGATCGAATTGGCAATTCAAACTGCGGTGGTTGTCATGCGAAATTTGAACCGCTCGCCTTTGGCCTTGAAAAGTTTGATGGGTTGGGAACCGTCCACGAACGGGATGAACATGGAAATGATCTGCGGCAAGATGGTCAGATTCTCGTGCCGGGAACAGCCAAGCCCGTGCCTTATCAGTCGATTGCCGAGCTGATGGATCTGCTGGCGAAGAATGAACGTGTCAATCAATCGATCACCTGGAAATTGACTCAATTTGCCTTGGGACGACCTTTGGTGGCGATTGATGCTGCCGCAGTAGAAGAGATTCACCGCGTCGCCAAACGAAATGGCGGCACGTACCGAGGTCTGCTCAAAGCCATCGTCGCCAGCGATCTCGTGCAGATGACACGAACCGAAGTCGAGCAGGTTGATTGATGGCTGAGGGTTGAGGGCATGGATGCGGGCGAAATACCGCTGGAATCGCAGTTGATCGGAAACAGGAGTCGAGTATGAAAAGATCACGCATTAGCCGACGCACTGTATTGAAAGGTCTGGGAGCAACCGCTATCGGTTTGCCGTTGCTTGAGGAAATGATTGTGAGTCCGGCGAGCGGGGCCATTCAATCCGCTGTGCCGGAAAGGGCATTCAACGTCTTCTTTGGGTTGGGAATTCCTGCTCCTCTGCAAAACGAAGGTTGGGATGGTGTTTTGGAGCCACTCAAGCCGCTTCGCGAAAAACTGTTGCTCCTACGCAACGTGGATCAAGTGCGTTGTGATGAGTCTGGAATAAATGCACACTTCGATGGAGCCACGGGGGCGTTTACCGCAGAACCGCCGCAGGGGGAAGCGAAATCAGGTGGCGCTTCCATTGATCAAGTCGTGCGTAGAACTTATCACCCGAATGGATTGCCGCCAGGGATGGTTCCAACACTGGTCGCCGGCACTTTCTTCCGCCGCAGTCGGGTCGGACGCTATGTGCACAGTTACAACGACGATGGGACGGTGGCTGCCAGCATGCAAGAACGTCCTCGCGAGGTATTCGAACGTGTGTTTGGTTCGGTCAACCTAAGTCGTGGAACCGATGTGAGACGCGATCGCCTCAAACGTAGCGTGCTGGATTCGGTCATGGAACAATATCGTTTTTACACGGGTAAAAACTCACCCCTTGGTTCGGCGTCAAAGTCACGCGTTACGGATCATCTTGATCGAATTCGTGAGTTTGAACAACGTGCGTATGAAATGAAGGAACGCCCTCAGGGCGCTCCAGGCTTGCCGCCAGCGTCCCAATTGGCTCACGGTGGACAAGCCGATCCGGGCGGTCAGGGGATCGATATGAGACTGGCGGATCTGACAGCCGAATGGCGTCTCATGGCCGACCTCTATGCATTAGCAATCGAGCTTGATCGAGTTCGATTTGGTTCGATCACTTTTCTCGCTGCCGGCGAACGACTCAGGGTAACCGGAGATTACGAATATAATGGGCGGCTCATCTATCAATTTAATGATGCCAAAGATTTGAACGCGTCCGGTGATCTTGGCTGCAGTCACGAGTGGTGGCACCGATTCCGACCCGAAAAGGAAAATACGCAATTGCGCGCCCATGCTCATATGAAAATGCGCGAAATTGCTTACTTTCTCTCCCGGCTTGATGAAAGCAAGGATGCCAATGGAAAAAGCATCTTGGAAAACTCCATGATCACGGTGTCGACAGAGTCTGGGGATGGACGGCACAATGATCCCAAACGAGAGTTGTCCGGCGTCTTTCATGCGATTAGCGGAGCGAACGGCCGGTTTAAGACTGGACAAATCATGGACCTCGGGCACGAGGGCTTGGATCTTTATAACACCATGCTTGATGCGATGGGTGCAAAAGACTATTTGGGGCCGGCCGATCGCGAACGGAAGCTTGTTGACACAATTCGAGCCTAACAGGGGCAGACCCAAATCGGTCTGGCGTTTTAGGGGGGGTGATCGGTCATGGTGGTTTGCTCGTCGTGAATCTAGCCTGGCTGGGTGTCGCTATACATGTGTAAATCCCGTTGGGGATAGGGAATGCTGATTCCTTCTGCATCGAAACGCTCCTTGACCTGTCGGATCAGATCCCAGCGAACGTTCCAGTAGTCTTTTGTTTTGACCCAAGGACGACAGAAGAGATTAACCGAAGAATCCGCCAGCGTGTCGACGTTGACATTCACTTGAGGATCGTCAAGCACCAACGGATGTTGGTTCGCGATCTCCTGCAGTATTCTCACAGCGTGCTGGATGTCATCGCCGTATCCGATACCGAAGACGAGATCGATGCGACGCAGATGTTTGCCCGTGTAGTTGACGATGACGTCGCCCCAAGCTTTCTTATTGGGAATAACTAGCACTTTATTGTCCACCGTCAGCAACGTCGTTGCCACCAAGCTCATTTCCTTGACGGTCCCTTCTACGCCGGCGACGGTCACGAAGTCATCGACGTCAAAGGGACGATAAATCATGATCATCATGCCGCTGGCAAAGCTTCCCAAGGTTTCTTGTAGAGCAAAGCCTACGATAAACCCACCAGCACCCAAGGCGGCTAACATCGGAGCAACTTGCACACCCAAGGTACTGAATGCCATTAAGACACCGATGACACAGATTGTCCCACCGGTCGTCCTGCGGACAAAATCGACTAATAGCAAGGATGTCTTCGGCGAACGCGAGATTGTCCTCGCTGTTAATGATCCCGCGAACTTGGAGATCACCCAAGCGAGAAGTAAAATCACCAACGCAGTTGCGATTTTTTTTAGCATGAGTTTTCCGCCGTCATCGCGCTGGACCCAGTCAGTGATCAAAACGATTACGGCGGCTCGTCTAGATGTCGCGTCGGTGGTCTCATCGAGATCTGAAATGGCAGCGATGAACTGTTCCGCGTCTTTTGTGTCTCCGCCCTTTTTCTGCAAAGCCTTAATGACGATCATTGTCCGCTCTTTTGCCAAAAGTTCCTGCTCGCGATATTTGATTAATTGATCCTTAAGTGTTTTGAGCTTCTCCTTCTCCTTCTCCTTCTCCTGTTCCTGTTCCTTGTCTAGACCTTTTTCTTTGCCATCCTCATGCTCTTTGTCGGTTTTTATCGACCACTCCGCGTTGCCCACCTGTTCGACGCGGTTGCTGAGCACGCGAAGCCAGCCCGTTAGCTCTGCCTCTAATTGAGCCTTTGTGAGCGGTCGCAGGACGATTTTCAGGCGGTCGGGTGCGATGTCGATGTCGGAAGTCGTCGTTGCTTCTGACTGTGAGCTTATGGGTTTGGGGTCGGAGGCTGCTGCGCTGTGCTTCCCCAAACTGAGGAATATTAACAAGCCCATTGCCGAGATAATTCCTAGCCGCGCCGTCAATCGTGGCATTTCAAGGCTCCTTGCGTTTCTATTAAAATTTTCAAGATTGGGAACAAAATCGTAGCGTGAGATGGTCCTGATTAGAAGTGCCTTTGCTCACGGATCAGCCAGATCAAGTTGAGCAAGCCATTGCCGATGTTTTTCCAGCTGGATTGATCTGCACCTGTCGTAAGTTGGACTCGGTCGGCCTGAGGATTCGCTTCGGGTTTGAATGTGAGAATCTCTCTTTCGTGGGGAGTCAGTTGCAGAATGCCCGGTTCGATTTCTGACGCCAATATCAGGACGAAGAGACGCTTTGGAAAAAATCCTTTCCATGCTACCGTGTGACCGGATAAAACGTTAGCAACTGGAATTGGGCCGAAAAGACTCGCAGGAGGGTTGAGGAGCTGAGGAATGATTGGCAAAACGAACAGTGAGTTAAGGGGGAAATTCGAAAAAGATGGCTTTGTTTTGTTGCCCGGTTTCTTCGATGCGGCGGCGATGGCGGAGTTGACGGATCGAGTCGATCGATTTGTTCGGGAGGTGGTACCGGGTTTGCCCGGCGATCAGGTTTTCTTTGAAAATAAAGACGATGTGACGTCACTCAAGCAGATTCAGCAGATGGGAAATCACGATGCTTGGTTTGATCAACTCTTTCGTGGGCAGGCGATACGTGGCCTGGCGGAGTTCTTGCTGGCTGGGTCGGTGGTCCCAAAAAATATGCAGTATTTTAACAAGCCAGCGGGCGTCGGCTTGGCGACGCCTCCTCATCAGGATGGCTACTACTTCATGCTTGATCCATGTGAGGCGATCACGATGTGGTTAGCCTTGGATGAAGTTGACGAACAAAACGGTTGTGTTCGGTACGTACAAGGATCGCATCGATCGGGAATGCGTGCCCACAGTCGGACACAGACGTTAGGATTCAGCCAGGGGATTGTTGACTATCCATTGGCCGCCGATCTTGAGTGTGAAGTGGCGATGCGGGCCCAACCTGGTGATCTGCTGGTTCATGATGCAATGACAGTGCATCGAGCAGATGGTAATCTGACGCTGAATCGTTCTCGCCGTGCGCTAGGATTTATCTTTTACAGTGAGAAGGCTCGTGAGGATGAAGCGGCCCATGCGGCCTATCAGCAATGTTTGACTGAAGAGATGGAGGCCGCGAATCGAATTTAGCGGCTGATATTACACCCTGCAAATCGAGGGGAAATTTACGATGAATCAATCTGTTTTTTTGCTTTGTTGTACCGTTGTCGCAACGGGGACTTGGGTTCCGTCATTAGGGGGCGCTGAGCGCGAGCAGGAGGGTAAACTTGCGCCTTTCTTGGGGAAGCCTCACAAGGAGATGCAGCAATTGTTTCCCAACGAGCGTTTTCCCAACATCGTGGTGACAACAGAGGGTACGGTGCTTGCCGCTTTGGGAAGCTCAGGGGTGCGTGTTCGCCGAAGTGAGGATGGTGGTCAGACATGGGGCGAAGTCATCACGATTGCGGAGCCGGGTTTTCCTGGAGGTGGAATCACGGTGGATGAATCTTGTGGTGACATTCTGGCGTTTGTCGAGGACAAACATCCTCCGGCCCCGCTCACGGTTTACCGAAGTCAAGACGATGGGCGTAGCTGGAAGGCTGAAGCCATTGAAATTGAGCCTGATAGCCGAGGCAATCTTCCCTCGATGCACATGAATGAACACGGTATCACGTTGCGACATGGTAAGCACAAAGGTCGCTTGATTCGTCCGAGTCGATACTACGGTGAACGAAACAGTCGCGAGGAGTGGCCCAATCACTATACGAATGCGATCTACAGCGACGATGGTGGCAAGAGCTGGAAAACCAGCGATCCGTTCCCCGAAAATGGTACTGGGGAAGCAGCCGTGGCCGAGCTTTCCGATGGGCGGCTCTATTACAACTCGCGAGTCCACTGGCAGGAGCGACCTCGAAATACGCGCCGGCGAAGTGCGGTTAGCAACGACGGTGGCCAGACTTGGGAAGATTGGAAAATTGTTGATGTTCTGCCTGACGGACACCAGCATCGGTCTTACGGTTGCATGGGAGGGCTCGTGCGATTGCCTGTTGCGGGAAAGGATATCTTGATTTTTAGTAACATTGATACGCCAAATGCGAAACGGGAGCGTGCGACGGTTTGGGCAAGTTTCGATGGCGGAAAGAGTTGGCCCTTGAAGCGACTCGTCTATGACGGTCCCAGTGCCTATTCCTCCCTGACAGCCGGAATGCCTGGGACTTCCAGTGAAGGTTGGATTTACTTACATTTCGAAGGAGGACCTAAGGGCGGTTCGCAAGTGGCGAAGTTTAATTTGTCCTGGCTGCTGGTCGGCACCCTCACTGGAGACGGACGTTATCCTGACATTCTGATAGATGAGGGGCGGGGCGATGAATTTTGAGGGACAAGGTATCAGAATTGCATCGATTTTCAGCTCCTATACGAATGAGCTTTCGGACGACCTGCCCCTTCTAACTTAATTCTGGCTGAGTATACGAGATGAATCGATCGTCGACGAGGCGTTTGTGTTGGGTAAGAATCTTGACGGGAGTCCTTGTCAGTTGCGTGGGGATGCTGCTTTGCAACGGCGGCATGGCCCACCCGCCAGTCACGATGCGCGCGGTCAAAGTGCCCGTCCAATTCATTGATTATCAGTTCGCGGTCAAAAACGATCAACGTGGAGTCCCGGTGTTTGATTGGAAGGAGTTTCGCAAGCGACCCTCGGAAACTGTTTCGACACTGTGGTCCGGAATTGAATTGGCAAATGATTTCATTAAGGTGCAGATTGTTCCCAGCATGGCTCGGATTCATTCCTTGGTCAATCAACGTACTGCAAACGAGCAGCTTTGGATCAACCCATGTGCCAAACCGCTGGGGGCCAATAATGACACTGGATTTTGGATGACCTGGGGAGGTATCGAGCGTGTGATGCCACGTCGCGAGCATGGGACATCTCACGCGTTGGATTGGAAACATCAACTTCTCGTCGATGATGACACTCGTAAAACGATCAAGTGCTCGTGTATTGAGCCGTTGACACAAATGCGGCACGAGCTGTATTTCACCCTCTTTCGTGATAAGCCTTTTCTTGAAACCAAGATTGTCATTCACAATCAATCCGACAAACTGACCAAATATTCACACTGGTCGACGGCCGTACTAGCTCCCGGAGAAAGCGACGAGGTGACCGGGAACACCGAATTAATTTTACCTGCGGACAAGTTTGTGCCAGACGATCGAGACTTCAATGATTGGATGCACGGTCTGCCACTGGGGACGAGGACGTCGCCCCTGCGATGGGTTAAAAACTGGAAGTCGATAGGTGATCTGCTCACCACGAAACTGCGTCAGCCTTTTTACGCGGTGTATTCGCATGAAAGCGATGAAGGGCTCGTGCATACGTTTGATCTGGAACAAAGCCCAACCGTCGATATCTGGGGATGGGGTTTCCCGGTTGAGGCAAATCGGCAGCGAGAATTTACTGCGGCAACTCCCAATAATGGCTATATCGAATTCTGGAACGGGAATGCCAAAAACTTCAAGGACGAGTCGCTTCGGACGCTCAGTGCCGATGAAACCATTAGCTGGACCGAGCGAACATTTTGCGTCGATCATCTTCTTCAACGTCCACTGACGGTCCGCGAATCCATTGGCCAGCTAGTGGAAATGCATCATCCCGTGGCGAAACGGGTCACCCTTCCTGCTCGTGATACCACGGGATCCTCTCGTGGCGAGTGACGTACGTTTGCCAGGGGCGATGTTGAATCAATCGGCTCCAGATACGGGCGGTTCATCTGCCGTGATGGCTTCGCGTGGGGAGCCCGCAACACCAACTGCATTGGATCCGACGTCCGGAAGGACTTTCGTGGGCGGATACGAGGCTTGGACACGCGGCAACTTTGGAGTCGCCGAAATTAATCAGAATGAATTCTGCGTGATTGCTGCCGAACGGGATCTCGGACAATCGCAAGGCCGAGAACCATGATCGTCTCATCATGTTGAGCAGCAGTTTGGATGCGTGACCCGACTGCGGCTGCCAATGCGAAACGATGCATTAGCAGAGTTTTGATTCCTTACGTTACGTGTTAGCCCGTGTCCGAGGTGATAAGAGTACGGACATTGCTCGTCCACCTTCCATCTTGACGGGTTGTTCGATCGCGGCAACATCTTCGAGCGTCTTGACAACCTCGTTCAAAAGCTCTCGACCCCGGTTATGGTGAGCATTTTCCCGGCCACGGAACAACACATTGATTTTCACTTTGTGCTTGTGGCTCAGAAACTCACGGGCCTTGCGGACTTTGAAGTCGATGTCGTGTCGATCGATTTTAGCCCGTAAGCGTATTTGTTTTAATTGAACTCTATGTTTCGATCCGTCGCCTTGTTTCTTTTGACGTTGGTACTGAACCTTGCCATAGTCCATGATGCGACAGACTGGAGGTCGGGCGTCGGCACTTACCTCCACAAGATCCAAACCGGCTTCCGATGCAATTTGCATCGCGTCGGACGTGGGCATTTCGCCCAGCATTTTTCCGTCATGGCTCACGACCTTTACCGGAGAAATACGGATCCGGTCGTTCATTCGAGGAGTCGTTTCGTTCGTTCGACTGGGACGGGGCTTATCTCGGATGCTTACCTCGCTTGTGGTTGATGTTACGATCCTTCGTGTATCCCGTGGGATCCTTCAAATCGCAGTGCTTCCTGGGTACGCAAGGGTCCCAGGAAGTACTGCCAAGGAAAACGCATGGTTAGATGACGCTTACCGATTCAGCACGAGGCCCTTTGGGGCCGCTTCCTTCGGTGTATTCGACAGATTGTCCTTCTCGAAGTGTCTCGAAAGATGCACCTTCGACTGCGCTGTGGTGGAAAAATAACTCACCCTTATCGCCCTCGATGAATCCAAAGCCCTTGTCCGAAATCAGTTTCTTGATCACACCTTGTGACATGGCACGTCACTCCTCTTAAAACAAAAAATACGCACAGCCACTCGCACAGCGCACCCGTAGCGCCATGGACGAGTCGAAACAGGGAAATCAACCGCGATCAGAGAACACCCGCGGCACCCGCTCACGCGAACTGGAGGGAAAGCATCCAAAAGCTAGCTGAAGGCCTCTGGTTACGATCGTGGCCTATCAACCCGCGATCATACACGGCTTGTTCACAGTTGAAAAGACACGGTTGGCCGGAAATACGAGGATTGGGAGACTGACTGACTCGATAAGTGACTCCGATGCAGTTGCCTATTTGCCCCGCAAGTTGGTAGTTGGGCCTCTTTCCTGCAAAATCTCGAATTGTTGAGCCGACTGTGAAGGGGGCTGGAAACGGCTTGGAGCGGGGTGTCCTGGAGTTCTACAATGAAGATCAAGCTCAAACAGATGAGAAAACAAAGCTGGTTACTGGCTGAAGCAGCTAGGCGTGGCCTGAAAGTGGAAACGTCCCGCTGTTTTTGCTTACGGCAAGCTGTGGCTAAATCAGGGAATTCGACGGGGGAGAATTAATTGAGATGAGAGGCGCCTTAGTTGTCGGCCTTGGTTCGGTCGTTGTGGATCAGCAAATGTTTGTGGAGCGGTTTCCGATCGAAAACGAGAAGGAGCATGCCTTGCAAACCCGGCAGCAAATTGGCGGTCCTGTGCCAACTTCGCTCGTCTTACTGGCTCGATTCGGTACGGATTGCTATTTGATTGCACCCTGGGGTGACGACTTGCACGGTCAAGAGATCGAAGCCGATTTAAACAAGGAGGGCGTCGATTTTTCCAGCAGTTGTGCGGGTGGAGATCGCCGTACGGGTACCGCCCACGTTTGGATTTCGAATGGATCGGGTGATCGAACCATCGTGGCTCATCAATGCGACTGGAACGATTTGGCTTTATCAAGCGAGGATTTGGCCAGGTTGCGCGGCTGTCAGTTTTTGCACTTGGACGGCACGGGCGGAGAGTTGGCGGTGGAAGCCGCTCGTGTTGTACGCGAAAGTGGTGGCCGAGTTTTTATCGATGCGGGCTCTCCCAAAGCAGCGACGGCGAAGTTAATCGGGTTGGCGGACGTGATCAGTTTTCCAGAGCGATTTGCCAAGCAGTTTTTTGAAACAGATGATGTGGTGGCTGCCGGTGAAAAATTGCTCGAGCTTGGTGCCAAAGCCGCTATTTGCACTCAAGGTGAGCGAGGATCGCTGGTTTTTGAAACGCACCAGACCGTCAGGGTTTCTGCGATCGAAGTCGCGGCTATTGATTCAACCGGCGCCGGAGATGTGTTTTGTGGCGGGGTATTAGCTGGCTTGTTGGAAGGGCTCGAGTTAGAGCAGGCCTCGAAACTCGGTGCTGCCGCGGCCGCCCACAAGTGTCGGCATATCGGAAACCGAGATGGGTTGCCACGGCTCGCCGACGTGCGGGAAATTCTTGAATCATGACGGGCAAATGCGAATGAGCCATGCTACGGCTTACCGGTCTGCTCCGCGAAGCTTAATTCTGCTCAGTCTTTCAGCTCTCGCAGGATCCATGCTGCTTCGTTATCCATCGCATCATCTGATTCAGGTTCGATCGATGGTCGATTCGACCTTGCTTGATACTCATCCATCGACTGCAGCGCCAGATCAATCAAGCGGACCTCAGGTTCGACCGTTAAGAGTGGCTCACGGTCCGACTCCCGAGTTCGCAGACGACTTCGATGACTGGGAGGTGCGATGGCCGCCGAGATATCTGCCGCGGACAGGCGGGAGTCCGGGATCGCAGCAGTTGTATAACCACCGGCTTGGAATGCGACCACCAGGTCAGAAGTGTCAAATTCACCGTCGTTATTCCAATCGCCGGATGACCAGAGGGAATTACCGGCAACAGCATCTTGATATTGGCCTGCGGAAAATACGATCACGAAATCCAATGAGTTGAATTGTCCATCCAGGTTGGAGTCTCCTGGGGTGGTTCTGAGAATGTCATTGATCAGCATTGATAGATCGCGATCATCGACGATGCCATCCTCGGTCAAATCGAATCTCAAGTCGTTTGCTCGAATCCCCAGGCAGGCAAGATCGACATCTTGCACATCAACAACACCATCGCTATTGAAATCGACGTCGACGTTTGACGGAACAAAGCCGCCAGGAGATGGCTCACCTGCAATCCAGCTGGCCGCATCATTGCCAAATTGACGCGCATCGACGCGTTGGAGAGATTGCCCTCTATCGAGTTGAGGCCAGGGAGTGATGTGATCGTAGGTGACTTGGTCTTCCCAGAGACGTGGGATGAAATCAGGTTCCTCCAAGGGGGGCTGATCTGGCCGCTGTAGCTCGATTCGTTCTCCTTCGTTACCCAGTTGACCACTTAAGCCACCGACCAATCGGATGTTCTCACTGATGCCGTATTGGATCCGGAAGGCTCGAGTTTTCGCTTCATTTCCGACTTTCGTCGGCTTGAACGGAACAATCACCAAGGACTCGCCCGCCTGCAGTTGTTCATTCGTGGCGAATTCCCAATCGATTCCACCGCGTAGTCGCCAGTTCGTTAAATCAACAGTCGCTGATGTTGGATTGTTGATTTCGACAAATTCCAAATCATTGACGGTCAGCGTGGGGTCGGCCAGCAAAGCTTGGATCGTCGGTGTTTTGGGCGAATATTGGATTTCGCTGATCACGAGCGGACCGGTGCGCGTTGGGGAATTGGCCGTACCGAATGTTGTTTGTTGCAGAGGCGCAAGTCTGCCACTGCCATTGGGCACGCGTCCCATCGATTCGCCATTGGGGGTGGCACCAAAGTGAACGTCGTCGACGAAAGCGTCGATGACCGTCCCATTTTGTGATTGGCTCAACCAGACGTCGTCTCCATGGGCACCGCTTAAGGCAAAGTCGTCTGCCCCGGGATTCAGCGGCGTTGGGTTGAAATCCGCTTCAGTCAGGACGAGATATCCACCTGCTGCGATTACGGTGTTCGCTTGGATGCGGAACTTCAACAAATCATTTGCTGAGTCGCTGACGAACCAACCACCCACGTTGATGGGTTGATTCGTCGGATTGAACAGTTCAATCGAATCCGAGGCGGTGAGCGGCGGATCCGTGTGTGCCAACACTTCGTTGATCATGACGCCAATTTCAGCCGCTGGGGCCGTACCGGGAGAGCCGCCAATTTCAGTGCTGCTTCGCCATTGGTAATGCTTGCCGAATTGTGAAGGTGGCGTGGTCGCGGGACTGGCGAGTACCAGGGTTCCGCCGACTCCATCGGCGTTTTGCGGCCAAAGAATGCTGTCTTGGTATTCAAAATCAATGATGACTTCGCCATTCGCATTGAGCAGTTGTAGCGATTCCCCGCCGTTATTGAGTTTTCCTTTGAATTCTCCGAGGATCGGTATTGAGTTACCATAACGTAGACGAAATGCATCAGCGTCACGCACGACTAAACCATAATCGCCCGCATCGAGTTCGACTGTTGGGAAGGTGAATTCGACTCCGTCACCGATTCGTGATTGCAACAAATTGACGCTTCCGTTGCCCACATTCTGTAATTCAATGAACTCGAAATCGTCATTGTCCAGCGATGGGTCGATGGCCAGTTCCGTTTCGGTCGGATCGTGTGGGTTGTAGTTAAGCTCGGTGATTCGAACGGATGAAGCAATGTCATTCGTTGCCGTAGAAAGAATCGTGATCGTATCCGAGCGAATTAATTGACCTGCGAAATCATACGCTTCCAGGGTGATCGGATTTTCACCTTCGGACACCGGCAAGTTAACTTTCCAGTCGTCTTGGGACGTCCACGTTAATTCCAACGGGATTCCAGCCTGTTTCCAGATGATTTCGCGAACATCAATCCAGCCAGTCCCTGCTAAGGTTGCAACGTTGTCATTGACAGAAAAATCCCGACCTCCGTTCGTGGTGATGCGAAAGCTGACTTGCGGAATTGCGGACCGGGCTTCGGAATTGACGAGCGATACTCGATTTCCAACCAAGTTTGTTTCATTGTTGAAGCTCGATCCGGCAAGCTCTCCATAATGCTGAGCCCAACGACCGATGTAATCAGCGTTGAAGCCTCGCTGAGTTAAGTCCAGCAGATGCCCCCAGAAAAGTCTCGTGTTGGCCGGCAGGTTGCGGATTTCATCTAAACGGCTGGAACCTCCGTTGTAGATCAATGGCTCCGTTAAATTCGCGAGGTCGTAATCCCAGGCCAGGGGAATGATCTTGCGATCGCTTGGTCGTTCGTAAACGCGGAGGTTTTTTGGCCGCCGAAAACCGTAGGTGTCCCAGTTACCGAGGAACGCTTGAGTTGCGTAGTGCCGCATCCAAAGATCGACATCCATCGTTTCGTTGGTGGCTTCATACAGCTCATCGCCCGATTTGTGGATCGCTTGGGCCATCTCGACGAGGCGGCTGTAATCGTCCTTCGATCGGTTGTTCTTAATCAATAAATGACCGCGGTAAGCCTCTTGGTCCGTACCCCGATCGAGGATGTCGGGCGAACTGACGCCCGTTCCGCTTTTCAGTCCTTCTGGTGAAGGGTTAGGGTCAGTGGGATAGGTGACATCGTCGAGTTCCCACTTGGTCCCATCGCCTCCGTTTTTAAATTGCTCATCTAAGAACATGTCTTCGAATCGTGCCAGATTCAGAAGGATCGTCCGCGTGTGTCCCGAGTGAGGGGAGATCAGATAGGAAATGTCATCGTAGACACTCACACTGCTGCCACCGGTCCGATTGATCATTTGTTTGTAGACAATTTCTTCAATCCCATTCAGATCAAAGCGAAGTGAGTGATGCACTCCGTAGAAGGGCTGCTCAGGATTAAGTCGGATTTTGTAGCCACTATTGGGGCGAATGAAGCGGCTTCCGACCTGTCGGGCATCGACGTTGTAAAAAACGTCGGTCCCGTTATGGATGAGCGTGGCACCACGGTAGTTGTTGCTCATGCGATTAACTGACGAAAACAACGAGCGTTCGTCGCTCGACAGCATGATTAATTGAAACGTGTCAATTGCTCGAGTTGTCGAACTGCTGCCTCGTACCTGGTACAACGCCCGAGAATCAGCTCCCTCTGCCGGGTACAACGATTTAACGCCGCGATCGTCAGTTGCCTCAATGTAAAATTGCACAACGCGATTCGACGATTGGCCAGGAATTGAACCGCGATAGTTCCCGTCGCCCAAATGTGACATGGCAACCGTTTTCCAGCTCCCGCCATCGATGTTCCACCGCAGTTTTAACGAATCGACACCATGAGGATCGTCTGCGGTAACGGTCACGGTCGTCGGTTGATTGGGAGCAGGGATGATGGGCGAATGCCGTAAATTTTGAAAGGATGGTCCCAGGTTATTAACAAGCGTTGAATTCGTCAGCCCCGGAGTCCCATTGTCTTGTGGTGTATCTAGCTGAATTGTGTTGCCGATGCGCGTGAAGTACAAGCGGTTGTTGAATTGCCGATTTCCAGTCAGCCATTTCGCCCGGAATGAAATCGTGTATTCAGCGTTATTACGGATGCTTGTGTTGTTGACGAAGGTCGTTTCCACATGGTCGTGCACGTGCTGTTGTGCACCGTTGGCCACCACATGCAGCACCTTGTTGGTCGGGCTGTGCGGGTCAACAACCACTTGTCCGCTGTGCGTGCCGATCAATCGCCAATGATCGGGTGCAGCTCCAATTGCGTCATCCTCGAAGTCGCCATTTTGCATCAATTCACGACCGCTTTGAACCACCGAGATCTCGTCAATCAAGAATTCGCCCGCATCGAGTAGGCCGAAGATGAACTCGTTATACAAGGCATTCACTAAGTCAGCTCCAGTCACCTTACTGACTGAGTAAGTTTGCCACTGCGACTTGTCTGATTCATTGCTGGCGGCCCAGGACGCTCCTTTTGAATTGTCGGCAAAGGGGTCCTGCAGTTCGAGGCTTGAGCCGCCCCCATCCGCGAATTCTGGCCACTCGCCACGCTCGAGGTAATGCACTCGATCCGCCGGATTGTTGTTGTCATCAACTAGCAAGATGATTTCACCTGAATTTGCTAACGAACCTGAGAATTCGCCGGCAACTGTGGCAGCTGGGAACTCGGCCGCGAAAGCTTTCGCGTCTCTTGCGATCACGACGTATCCCTTGGCCGGGATTTGTGTGTTGGAGGCAAACGTAAAATTGACGCCTTCTTTGAGCTTCCATCCGCTGACATCGATCGGCTCGTCACTGCGATTATAGAGTTCGATCCATTCTTCGTCGGATTTGTTGAAGGGAATGCCCGGTGTGGCAGCTGTTAGTTCGCCCCGTACCACAATTTCGGCACCAAAGACAAAGTCACTGCTGTTGGTCGAACCCTGATGAAGTTCCGCCGAAAGGACATTGGTGCCGGCTTGTAAAAGATCAAGCGGAATTAAAATGGGGCTGCTGTAGGAGCCTTCATTGACCGTGTTGGATGCCAAGGTGGTCGATGAAACATTGCCACTTGGCATGTTGAATCGAGTCACTTCCGTGCCATTCAAATAAATGATGACACCGTCATCAATCACATGCCGAAGGACGATGTCTGATGCGGCTGTAAGATTTCCGTCAAACTGGAAGTTGGTTTGGAAGTAGTAGGTCGTCTGGCGATCGTCACTTGGATTGGTCAGTTGCGTCCTGAGAGGCTCTGGTAAGGTTTCATTTTCGTAGCCCAACAATCCACGGCCGGAAAACCATGTTTGGTTGTCGACATCATAAGATGTCTTGTACCAGCTGCGTCCCAGATTATCCCCTGACTGGTTGTAACGCCAGCTCGCGTCGATGGGCAGTAGCGTTGTGGTTTCAAAGGTGGCGGCCGTACCCGGTTGGCTCAGTTGAGGTTGCGCGTGATACATGATCTCGTTAATCACGATGTCGTCGGTCATCACAAAGTGGTTAACTGAGCCAGCTGTTGCCGTCGTCGGATAGAGCCAATCTTCATCGTGCACTTGAGAACGACCTCGTAAGCGATTCGTGACCTGTCGGGCGTCAATCAAGCTTTTTGGGTTGGGACGATAGAGAAACAATCGCTCGCCGTCGTCGGGATGGAAACCAAGCTCTTGTTCGGTAAGGCTGATCAGCCCGCCGACGGGCAAGGTTTCGGCGCCGAATGTGTAAGTGCCGCCTGTGAGCCCCGTCGCTTCAAGCGTGATACCGTTCAACTCAATTGCTTCACCGCTGTCGTTAGCAAGTTCAAGCCAGAAGAGACTCTCGTCGGCCGCCTGGATTTCGTTGAAGGCAATCGCCGCCGCACCTCCGCCTGGACCCTTGCCTGCGATTTCCTCAATGCCGACAATCTCGGGGAGAATCAGGAAGTCGCTGCTGGTCAGGCTTTGATTCAAGCCGTGAATCGCTAGGACGTTTTCCCCTTGCACAAGAGTATCGACAATGCCCGTGATGTCGTAGTCCGCGAATTGAACTGCCTCCCCATCACTGCGTGAGCCGTTTGCACCTGAATTCCATGTCACGGTTGCCGGTGCGTTGTCTTCAGCAACTTCCGTTCCGTTGATGTAGGCCACAAAACCGTCGTCGAATTTCATTCGCAGCGAAAGTGCGTCAAACTCAGCCGGATCTGAATCCAGTGAGAAGGGAATGCGGACATACGCGGTTTGATTGACATCATACATCGCGACCGCCCGTTGATTCTGGGGCGGATCCGCCAGATTAAGTCCAAACAGTGCGTCGTAGCCGGAGCTGCGTTCGTAACCGATTCCAGTGGATCCCTGGGTCCAGTCCGCATCGTCGAAGTTAATTTCAGTCCAGTCCAATCCCAGCGAATTGTCACTGGGCACATGAACGGTTGCGTCGACCCGACTACGCAATAATGTCGTTTGGCGAACGGAGCCATCTTCGAAAAAGTTTGCTGTACCCGGCGTGCCCCCTAGCTCAAGGCTAGTGGTCCAGTTTTTGGCATCTTCGCTCGAGGTCGTCTGCAGGAATTTTGCTAAGGTGGCGCCCGATCCATCCGGACCAACTGGCCAATCGCCTCGGTCGTTGTACGAGATGGAATTCATCAAACGAGCATCGTTGTTGTACAGCTTCAGGGAATCGCCCCCATTATCTAGTCGACCTGTAAAAGGGCCGAGTGCGTCGATCGGACCCGCAGCCGCTGCCAATTCACTTGGGTTTGCTGCCACCACGACGAACCCGTGACCCGGCACGACTGTGCCGTCGGGGAAGTCATAATTAACTCCACCTCGTAGGCTCCATTCGGAAATATCCATGTCAACTGACAGTTGGTTGTAAAGCTCGATCCATTCCAGCGTTTCGTCGGCTGCTGCTGGCGGGTGATACATCACTTCGTTGAAAACGACAGTGCTGTCCAGTACATAGCGAGGTTCGAGTTTTTCAAATTCATGAAAAGCTCTACGCGAAAGAGTGCTACTTGAGGAACGCCGAAGGCGATTCATCCGCTTGCGTTTCATGTCGATTACCGTCAACGAGAAAAGAATGTAGAGGTGAACCGGCGAACCGTTATCACACGCCGATGCGACGGCGGATCTGTCGAATGCTGTCGTCGTATCGCTGATTGGGCAGCTTGCCAAAGCCGGTCGTGGGAAGCGATTCAGTGGGCATCAGAATCGTGAGCGTATTCTCTCAATTCTAACAGAAGCCCCCAGTAATACGTCTGAGAAAGCCGGATTCCCGTACGGCGACAGCGATTTCGGCGGTGAAGCTCGATGTCACGAAATTAGAACATGTGATCGGTGAGAGATCGATCAGCAAACGTTACTGCCGAACCGGAGCAGTCCTGTTAGCAAGAAAGAGACTGGCCGGGGTGCTCGCTCGCACGCTCATGACTCCGGCCAGCGCGTTGCTTGGCCGGACGGAGTTTGAGTTGTTGTGAATTTTTTTTATTGCATCTCGAGAATCATTTTCAGGATTTGAACCGTGGCTTCATCCTGAGCACGAATGTATTGTCGATCGTTTAACCCACTCTCGTCGCCATTGGGGGTAGCAAATCGTGCTTCGAGGTACTTGATGATTTCAAGTTTGTTTTGAGCAGCAAGCAACTGCTTTTCGACGATCGATCGTAGTAGCTTCACCTTGCGTTCTGCTGCTTCGGAATTCAAATTTGCGATTTGGATTTCGAGGTTGGTTACTACTGCGTTCGGACGCAGCGTTTTCAAGGTGTCCAGGCTGAGACGCGCGATCTTCAATTCCTTCAACGCATCGGTATACGTTGTCGAAAGTCGAATCAGATCATCGGTTGGCGTTTCTAGTTGTTGCCATGATACGATGCCTGCCACCTCTTGCGCGTGGCAAGATGAACTGCAATGGGTCAGATTTGCGGTGACGATCGTCATCGCAAACGCTGGCAGACAGATGGCAAGTGACCGGCGCACAGTCACGAAAGCGGCGACCGTAGGGTTACGTGTCATCAAAATGTCCTTTCGACTTTCTTCGGATTGTTATTCTGTTTGTTGATCGTCTTGATCGTCTTGATCGTCTTGGTTCGGATCTGGTTCGGTTTTTCCGACGGGAGATAACAAATCAACTTTCGGAGTTGGTAAATCAGATACTCGATGGATCGGCTTCGTTTCAACGGCTGGAGGCGACGTAGCGGCTGGAGCGTTTAACCAGTGTACCTTAGCGGTGTTAATTTCGTCAGACTTTGTTTCTTTTGCTGGGTCTGTCCAGACGCCCAGACGAGGAACGGCTTCTTCGGCAGCTTTGTCAATCCAGTATATCTTTGCGCTTTCCGTCGCAGTTGTGGCCGAATCCGGCTTGGGAGCAGCCTGTAATTGCACGCCGGCCACATCGCCGTAGCAGCTGCATTTTTGGCATTCGGATTCAGCCAAATGGACCACCGTGGGTACATAACGAGCTTCTTTGAGCCGTAATAGGCGATTTCGAGGTCGTACTTGACTGCAGCGACAGTTGGGGGCTTGAGCACAGCAATCCGAGCAGCCGCGGCCCAGTCCACAGAATGATTTGCACCAACTGACGCAGGCAGGTTCCGTAGAAACCGACCATCTTTGGAGCTCAACAGTCCTCCGTGTTCGATGGGGGCGACAGATCATGCAGAGAGGACTCGTTTCGCAACATGCGTCTGCTTCGCAATCGCAGCCGTCGCAGTTCGCACCGTTGCTCGACTTAGCCGCAGTCAGCGGGGATAACAAGGCTCGAAGCTCTGCGGTTACGGGAGTCGCCCACAGTGAAGCGATCACAATACCAACCATCAGGATTCTCACGGTCGAACTCCTTTCGTGTTACAGGCTGCTTGGTCTAGAAATCTACCTGCATGCGTAGCGCGATAATGTCGCCACTTGCGTTGCCCGTGGTGACCCGTGCGGCGGGACTGTTGTGTGCCATTGGGTGGATCCAATTCATCATCACGCGACAGTTAGGATTCCAATACCAATTCACACCAACCGTCAGATCGTTTAGGTATTGCTCGTTGTAATCGGAGAAACTTAGGTAGGACCAACGTGTGGCCAATTCCCAAGCACCCCAGCCGGCACGGTGCCCATCCTTGGTTGGCACGATCCAAAAGTTCTCATAGGGAGTAACACGTCCGAAGGTGCCAAAGCGACGATTGTAGCTTCGTTGTTCGCCGGTTAAGAACCAACTGCCATAAACGTAGGCTCCGTACAAATTCGATTTCTCACCGCTGGTTTGGTTCCATCCTGTCCAGGTCATTTCACTTTGAATTGTCACTGGCCCGTTCACCAAGGCTAATTCAACATTCGCTGTTTGGTAATGCTGGGTGTTGGCAAGGCCCGTGTCGATGAGCGGATTTCCTCGACTGATTTCGGGTCGTGCCCAGAAGCGAACCGGTCGGTACGAACTGATCAGCGGGTTCGACCTGCTTCTTGGGCGACTGTACATATAGCCGAGTCCCGTGTGCAAGAAGCAACGATGCGATAGTTCATCATAAAACGGTGTACACGTCGTGCGGCCGACGATGCGAGCACCTTGATTGTCGTCGATGATTGCACCCCGATTGTCATTCAGATCGTCGAAAAACGCTCCCAGAGACCAAGTGAGATTTTCAGATGGGGATGCGTTGTAGGCGGCGACCCCCAGAGCTCGTGCCGGTAACAAGCGAGTTGGAAGGCTTCGTTCCATGAACGGAATAAAACGACTGCTGGTCGTGTTAGCGAGCCCGATCGGAACACGGAAATGACCGATCATGAGGTATCCCAGCATTGGTAAATCGCGGAGCCCAACAAAGGCATCTTTGACCTCAACGTCCAGTTCTGTTGCCTGGAAAAGGTCGTTCACGTCGGGTGCGAAACCGAGATCGAGTTGGTAATCGTAGACGCCGTAGCCTTCTCCGCTTGCAAACAGACGCAAACGTCGGAATTCGACATAATTGGGTTGACCAAACTCCTCATCACGAGCCCAGTTCACCCAATCGGTATCTATCCGACCACCCCAGGTGATCCGCTTGCCGCCGCCTCGAACGGTGATCCACTGCTCATCGGTGACGTCGATTCCAACTTCTGTTTCCTGGACAACTTTTCGTACTTGCTCGATCAGTCGCCGATTGTTGCCCTCTGGGTACAGATCAAGCACGCGCTTGTAATTCGGGTTGATCGGTTGCTGGTCTTTGATCGTGCCGTTGATCGCGGCCAGATATCCGCCTGTTGTCGTCGAACTCGGAAATCCAATTGCCCATTGTGGCGGCCCCGGCAAATTCTGGGTAACGCTCATGTCGGGTGTGAAAACTTGTTGATCAAGCGGGAGCCGTTCACCCTGTAGATAGGATGGTAATGGTGGTCGTTTAGGACCCGACGGGAGGCCCGCATCGGTAGCTCGCTCTGCCGAGATCTGCTGATGTTCCGTCGCTGTGGATTGGGGTTGGGATGCGAGATCACCGAGTTCATCCGACCGGATCGGCAATTTCGCAGCAACGAAGGTTGGTGTCGAAGGATCGCTTGTGGCCGTTGTGTCGGTTTCCGTCGTTTCGGTCCATTGAGGCAGTTTCGTGCCGCTCGCGCTTGGAAAGGCTGCGGGTTGCGGAGCAATCGGCGGCAATGGGCTCTCTTCTTGATTCGCTCCTGCGATGACAATCGGTGCCAGCTTGATCGGATCCAGCACGATCGGATCGGATAGTTCAAACGGTCTCGAGTTCGGCGGCTGTAAATTCGGCGGCTCCGTGGCGGATATCGTTGCATCACTTTGCGCCGGATTCAGGATGGGAGGTAGCCAATCTTCGGCCTGCAATGGTGTGCTTGCCAAGACTTGCGCGAAGACAATGAGACCGAAACTCATTGCACCGATTGCCTTCATCTTTGACATGTTATTCGCCAATGGTCATTCCCCCATCGTCTCAACGGCAGATTGCCGTACAACACGCTGTCCCGGAGCTACCAGGTATCACCGGCGAGCCAACGTGGTTTCATTGGCTAAGTATCGTGAAGTGACAGATCGCAGATTAGGCAAAGTTTTACAGTTACTCCGGAAATGCCGGATTTGACGAATATTTGCATGAGGCCGAGCTTTCCAAGCTGAGCTGGCGCAGACAGCAAACCCTGTAATCCCACTGGTTCTGACAGCTTAGGAGGCGGGCTAATGCTGCACCACTCCTGCCACCGATATAACTGTAACCCTTCCAAAAACTCACTTCACGATAGCACCTCTCAAAACACTTCCCTTTTTTCCTAATGACTCCTGTCCGGTCGGGTTTGAGACACTGAGATGTCGAAGTATTCGTGTTTTGCCAGCTGCTGGCACTCGTTGGCAACTTTGTTGGTACGGCTGCTTGTCTGACATACTCTCGAATTGGTTTCGTACCTGATCTTTGGCGAGCGTGTTATGCACCGAAAATCAGTCTTCGATTTCCGATGGACCTGTCTGTCGCTTGCTATTTGCCTAGGCGCGATTAGTGACGCCGCTGCACAGCCAAGGCCCACTGATTCGTCAGCGGCAATGCTGGGGAATCCCGAATTCCTGGTGCCCCCTGAACCGATTCAGCTGGACAATATGGGACCGTTACCACCGCTACCAGGATTTTCCCTGGTGGAAATAGAACAAGCAGCGCTTAACAATAGCCCCATTGTTGCCGAATCGTTGGCTCGACTTGACGCGGCACGTTGGAGAAGGTTGCAGGTTGGCCTGCGCAAAAATCCTACGTTAGGTTACATCGGGTCCGAGATTGGAGATGATGGTAAAGCTGGGCAGCAAGGAGCTTACCTGGGGCAAACCGTGATTCGCGGAAACAAACGCGGACTGAATCGGGCTGTCGTGACGGGTGAAATCGATCGACTAGGACTGGAATTGTCTGCAAATCGCCTTCGTGTCTTAACCGATGTCCGCATCAGCTTTTACAATCTTTTGGTTCTTCAAGAGCGGGAAAAAATACTCCTGCAGCTTGATCGAATTGCGGATAAAACGACGGCGACGGCGCGCAGCTTGTTTCATGCTCAGGAATCGCCCAAAACCGATTATTTACAAGCTCGAATTGAACAAGATCGTGTGGTCTTAGAACGGCAGGCAACCGCCGCCAGTAAACTAGCCGCCTGGCACCAATTGTTGGCACGAGTCGGCATCGATGGATTCCCTGACCTCAACCACACGCCACCCAAATTGGTCGGTACATTGAAGCCAGCCAAGCGGCTCATGAGTTGGGATGACGCATTGACTCAGGTGTTAGCCGAGCATCCTAGTATTGCCGCTGGGATCGCTCAGGTCGATCGTGCACGAGCAAAAGTACGACGAGCACGGGCTGAACCGATTTCAGATTTAAAAACGCAATTTGCCGTTCAATACGACAATGCGACGGGAAACACGTTTGCATCGATTAACGCTGGATTTGCAGTACCGGTCTGGGACCGTAATCAGGGAGGAATTGGTGCGGCGTGCGCTGAAGTTCGTCAGGCTCAAGCCCATGTTCGACACATTGAGCAGAGACTTCGCGAACGATTGGGCGTTGTGTATGCTCAGTACCAGGTGGCCCACACGCAGATTTTGCGTTTCCAAAACACCATTCTACCCCAGGCTCATGAAACCCAGGAATTGGTTGCCGAGGGCTATCGCCAAGGAGACTTGCGCTTCCTCGATTTCCTCACGGCACAACGAACCTACTATCAGTCCAATCTAAAATACCTGGAAGCACTTCAGGAGTATTGGACTTCCTCCCATCGACTAAACGGCTTACTGCTCGACGGAAGTCTGACGAAAGCGTTGTGAAAGGTCAATGATTTCAGCAGTTATCCAGCAGTCTTTGGTCATTTCGGTTTGGCCTAGATGCTCGGTGGTGATAGAATTCGATCTATGTGGTACCGATTGCAAGCAACTCGAAAGGCAGTTTTGCTGTTGGCAATCTTTGTGTTCCAGTTGGGAGCGACACGTTGCAGTTGCTTGGAACACAACGGTTGGATGCAGATGCTATCGGACGTTGTTCACGCGATGGATGGCGGACAACATGGACACTTCCACGGTCCTCGGCCGTCGACCGAGGCGAAGGTACGTCATCATCATCATCATCATCATCATGATGGCTTGCCCTATGACGCAACCTATCGTCCGACGACGTCCGGCGTCGAGATGACACAATCCAATTGTTCCTGCCTGGTGGCCTTCTCGACTCGCACCGCCACGGACCCGCTGTTGACCGAAAATTGCCATCGACGGCAATTTCATCGAAGAAAATGCGACGACGCAATGCGGTCCCTTCGGTCAATGACGCAGATCTTCTTGCTCTAAGACCACTGCTGTTTGGTCTATCGATGCTGTTTCTTGGGATCATAATCCCCACCCGTTGATAATTCTCGTTGCAATGAGCACTGCTATGAATCGAGCAAAACTGATCACCTTATTCCTGATAGGAATCGCTCTGTTAGCCACCGGTGTCTTGATTGGAACGGTGCGTCCCATTGCAATTCCCTCTTTGACATCGTCCGGACACCGCCACGAAGCACACCGCCACGAAGCACACCGCGATGAAGCACACCGCGATGAAGCACACAGCGATAAAGCACACAGCGATGGAAGGGACGCCAAACAGACAGATGATTTGGATTCAGGGCATGCTGATGTCGTTGTGCTAACAACATCGGCCGTGGAAGCTCTGGAGTTGCAGGATGTAGCGATTCATTTGCAGGACGTCTGGCGCAGTATCCGAATTCCTGCCAGTGTTGTCGAAAAACCAGGGCAAAGTGCGCATGCGTTGGCGGCACCAATCCACGGCACGGTGGAACGGATTTACACCGTGCCCGGTCAAGCGGTTTCACCGGGTGATGCCTTGTTGGACTTAAGAGTGACGGATGAAGCCCTCTCCCAGGCGCAGATCGATCTACTTCAAGTGATGACTCGGATGGACGTGATCGATGAGGAATTGAAACGGCTGGAACCGTTGATCCAGTCGGGGTCGGTGTCTGGAAAACGTAAACGTGATTTGAGCTATGAGCGGCAGCAGAAAGATACGGAACACCAACTGCATATTCAGGAATTGCTTGTCCGCGGTCTCGATTCTCAGCAGGTGGATGAGATCATCAAGAATCGCGAGTTGATGCGACAGTACACGGTACGTGTGACCGGCCATTCTGCGAGCGGCCATTCTGAGACTGACTCCGAGGCCGCGGATGCGGAGCCAAATTATTCGGTGGAAGCTTTATTTGTCCTACCGGGTGCCACGGTGAAACGAGGTGATGATCTTTGCCGATTGGCCTACCACGCCGAGCTTTACTTAGTGGGTAGTGCCTTCGAAAATGAGTTGGATCAAGTAGTAAAGGCGACCGAGCAGCAAAGGACCGTTGTAGCCACCTTTGGGACGCACGGTGCCGAATACCGCCGGGGAAATCTGTCGATTGAATTTATTGATAATCATGTTGATGGTAAAAGCCAGACGTTCTCATTTTATTTGCCGATCCAAAATGAGGTGGTGCGGGACTATACCAATGCCAAGGGCGTGCGATTTCGGACTTGGAGATTTAAGCCGGGACAGCGGGCACACTTGCAATTGCCGGTCGAGGAATTCGCCGATCACATTCGATTACCATTGGCCGCAGTCGTTAATGATGGGGTGACCGATTATGTTTTTCGGAAGCTCGACCACCATCATGGACCGAACGAAGTCGAGTATCAACGAGTTGCAGTTCAGGTTGAATATCAGGACTCGGCGTCTTCTGTGCTCAAGAATAGTGGATCACTCAAGGTTGGCGAAAAGGTAGTTGCGAATCGATCCTATGAACTCAATCTGGAACTGAAATCTGTCGCGGGCGAAGGTGGTGCCCATCATGGCCACTCGCACTAGTCGGCTGGAATGATTGAGCAACGTATTTCCGGGTAAACCGAATCCTGCAACCGATAGGTCAAAATCCGTTAGCGGATAGTAAGTCATGCTAAACAAAGTCATCCAGTTTTCACTCACGCATCGTTTTGCGGTGCTGTGCATTTGCATCGCGATTATCGCGTTAGGCTCGTTGGCCACGCAGTCGTTGTCGATCGATGTGTTGCCGGATCTAACGCGTCCGCGCGTCACGGTGATTACTGAATGTCACGGATTTGCTCCAGAAGAGGTGGAACAGCTCGTCACCTTCCCACTCGAATCAGCCATTAACGGGGCCAATGGTGTGATGGCAGTTCGGACGACGTCCGATATTGGACTTTCTGTTGTGGTGGTCGAATTTGATTGGGGTACTGATATTTACGTGGCGCGGCAAATGGTTCAAGAACGCATTGCCGCCGTCTCAAGTCAATTGCCAGACGACGTTCAACCACAGCTTGGTCCTGTTTCCTCGTTGCTTGGCCAAATCATGGTTATCGGGATCTACAGTGAGGATGGGACGACTCCGGCGATGGAGATACGGACCCTTGCTGACTGGGTTGTGCGACAGCGTGTGTTGTCGATTCCCGGTGTTTCGCAGGTGATCGTCATCGGTGGCGGTAGAAAACAATATCAAGTGTTGGTCGATGCGGAAAAACTTCGCCGTTTTGATGTGACGTTAGCCGAAGTTGAGCAGGGCCTTGTGGACAGCAACCTGAACGTAACGGGGGGCTATGTTGATCGCAACTCGCAAGAGTTACTCGTGCGCGGTCTTGGGCGAGTTCGCCATATCGAGCAACTAAATAAAGTGGTCGTCAAGAACGTTGATCCGCGCCCTATTCTGCTTGAACAGGTTGCTCGGATTGAGGCGGCTCCACAGCCGAAGCGAGGTGATTCGTCAGTCAACGGACGTGATGCGGTTGTGCTGACGATCCAGAAACAACCTCAGGCGGATACGACGCGCTTAACGGAGAGTATCGAGGCGGCTTTGGTTGGAATTCGCGGTGACTTACCGGATGATGTTCGACTTGAAGTGACTTACGAGCAGCGTGAATTTATTGAGCATTCGGTTAACAACGTGATCGAGGCTTTGCGTGAGGGAGCGATCCTCGTCGTGATCATCCTTTTTCTTTTTCTGCTCAACTTTCGTACGACTTTTATTACTTTGACAGCGATCCCTGTGTCGGTGCTCGTCACCATCCTCTGTTTTCGCTTTTTTGATATGTCGATCAATGTCATGACATTAGGGGGGTTGGCAGTCGCTTTAGGCGAATTGGTCGACGATGCAATCGTCGATGTCGAAAATATCTTTCGTCGCTTGAAAGAAAATTCGCAGTCATCAAGCCCTCGCCCGGTTCTACCGGTGATTTACGAAGCGAGTGTTGAGGTCCGAGCGGCCATTTTTATCAGTACTTTGCTGGTGATCGTCGTCTTTGCTCCGCTGTTTGCCTTGACGGGTATGGAGGGACGTCTGTTTGCGCCGCTCGCAGTTGCCTATATCGTTTCTATCTTGGCATCCACGATCGTCTCTTTGACGTTGACTCCTGTGCTCTCCTATTATTTGTTGCCCAAGGCGAAGGCGACACGCAAGCAGGGTGACGGTCTGATTCTGCGGATGTCAAAGATTTTAGTTTCGCCAGTTATCCGACTCAGTCTGAATCGGGTTGGCTTCGGTGCGATCGTGTTAGGGTTCGTATGTCTTGCTGTGGCGAGCGGTAGTTTGTTGCTGTCGATGGGGCGAGATTTCTTACCACAATTCGATGAAGGTGCCGCGCAAGTCAATTTGTTTACTCCACCGGGGACTTCGCTGGCGAAGTCACGAGAGGTGAGTCGATTGGCCGATCGACAGCTGAAGAAGCTCTTGAAGAGCACGGGAAATCCGAACGGCCCCATCACAACTTTCACCTGTCGAACAGGACGTGCTGAGCAGGATGAACATTCGATGGGTGTGAATGTGAGTGAGTATGTGATTACGCTTAATCCTGATACAACCCTCTCACGCGAAGAGGTGATCGTGGAATTGCACCGGGCGATGGAGGAAGTTCCTGGTGTTCAGGTCGAAGTTGAGCAGCCGATTGCGCACTTAATCAGTCACATGCTCTCCGGAGTTACCGCTCAAATAGCAATCAAGTTGTACGGTGACGATCTCGAAGTGCTTCGCGCCAAGGCAAATGAAATTGACCAAGTCGTTCAGTCCATACCGGGTCTTGCCCCACCCTTTACGGAACAACAGGCACAAGTGCCTCAATTGAGAATTGAATTGTTGCCCGATCGATTGGCCGATTTCGGATTGACCGTTCGAGATGTCAACGACATTCTGGAGACGGCCTTGAGCGGCCGCATTGTGTCAAGAATGCAGGAGGGGCAACGCTATTTTGACGTTGTTTTGAAATTCGATGAAGGCGATCGTCGCGACTTCGACGAGTTAAAGCGGCTGCCCATTGAATTGCATGATGGTGCTTTAATCCCGCTTTCTGCGATTGCCAATGTGCGGGTCGGTGCGGGCCCTAACGCGATCAAACGTGAAGATGGTCGCCGTCGAATTGTGGTTCGTGTGAATACTCTCGGGCGAGATCTGGGCAGCGCCGTTGCGGAAATTGAAAAGCGAGTTGGTGAAGAGGTGGAACTCCCGGCGGGCTACTTCATTACCTTGGGAGGTCAGTTTCAGGCTCAACAGACCGCAACGCAAAGAATTCAATGGTTAAGTCTGATTGCGTTGGTTGTGATTTTTATGATCCTTTATTCGTGTTACCCTTCGGTGAGCATCGTATTGCAGATTCTTTTGGCGCTGCCGGTGGCATTTATAGGGGGCATCTTCGCACTTTGGCTGTCCGGGGAAACACTCTCGGTGGCCAGCCTCGTGGGATTCATCTCACTGGCAGGAATTGCGGCCAGGAATGGCTTACTGCTGGTTTCTACCTACTTGGTTCTGCTTCGACGTCGTGGATTCAATGCGGAGATGATTCTGGAGGGAAGTCTCGAAAGATTCACGCCGGTGATGATGACTGGTTTGACGACCGGATTCGGACTTTTACCAATCGTGATCAGCGGTCATCTTCCCGGGAAAGAAATTCTGTTTCCGATTGCCGTTGTGATGTTAGGAGGTCTGGTGACTTCCACGTTGAGCGAGTTTTTGATACGTCCCGGTTTGTTTTTGCGGCTTTCGCGGAAGTCCGCCGAAACGTTGGCAAGACGAGAGCAGGACCAATTCTTTTCAGAACTCAACTCGAACCGTCATCCGGTTGTTCAAGCTGAACAATAATTGCATCAGCCGCTTCGTGGTTGAGTCGGATTTGTGCTCCGTCAGGTAACAAAAACGTCCAGTGATGATTGTCGTGACTACGGTCGCCGGCTGTGATGATCATGTTCACCTTCAGCGGCGAGGGAGCCGAGGGTCCAATTTGCGTGATGCGACCGCTGAGCCCCTTGCGCAAAAGACTTGATTTGACTTCGGCACCCGGGATGAGATGTTCGAAGTCTTCTGGGATCGGAGAACCATGTGGGTCACGCAATGGATGGCCAAGCTTGTCGTCAAGGTAGTCGACCGTTTCTTCATCATGTAAATGTTCGAGGCGATCAGCCCGATCATGTAATTCTTCCGTTGGAGTGCCGAGCTGTTCAAGATAGGTTTCCCAGAGGCGGTGAGCTCGGGCAATTCGCTTCGCTTCGCGGCGCCCCGAATCGGTCAGCGTTATTTGGCCGAGTCCCTCGACAAGCAAGTGCTGTTTGACCATGGTCCGCAAAGCTCGGTGTACCGCGTCCGGCTTTTCGGAAATCATGTTGATGATTGTCGAAAGGGGCAAGCGATCCTGTTCGCCGTGTCGAAAGCAACCAAGGATATCTTCGAGCGTTTGCTGCGGTATCATCGATCGACGACGTAACCAATCCGCTAACAAGCCATAACGCGGAGCAAAAAACAGAATGAGTAGAAACTGAAACGTGCTGACGATTACAATCGATGGTCCGGTGGCAACGTTGCCAATCCACATCGAAACATAAAGTCCGCCAATCACGCCGGTGACGCCGAAGAGAGCTGACAACCCCATCATGCGATGTAGACGATCGCTCAGTAAGTAGGCCGTTGCGGCGGGTGTCACTAACAATCCGACCACCAAAATTACACCCACAATGCTTACGGCTCCCACTACGACGAGGGATGTGCAGGTGGTTAAGAGGTAATCGAGGGCCACCACGGGGATACCGATTGACGCGGCCATCACGGGATCGAATGTGGCGATTAAGAGTTGGCGGTACAGCAAGATCACGACGGTCAACACAATGGCAGTAATCACCGCCATCATCCAAAGATCCGCGTCTTCGACTCCCAAAACCATACCCGTGATGAAATGATAAAGATCGAGGTGAATTCGATGGCTGAATACAGATGCGAGTACACCGCCGATGGCGAAAATGCCTGTGTACATGATGCCGATGGCGGTGTCTTCTTTGATTCGTGAAACGCGAGAAACGAAACTAATCAGAGCAACCGTGACGAGACCGGCCAAAATCGATCCGATCATCATGGCGGTCGTATGTGCTTCGTGTCCAAATGCAATTTGCATGAACAGATATCCGGCGGTGACGCCGGCTAACATCGAGTGGGAGAGAGCGTCTCCCAGAAAAGCCATGCGTCGGAGGATCACGAAACAACCGATTACACCGCACACCATGGCGACTAAACTGCCACCAATCAAGGCTTTTTGAAAAGCTTGTTGGGTCAAAGGTTCAGCGAAGATGTTCCAGATGGTCTCACCCACCATGCTCTCCTCGCGGGCCAAGATTTTCGAAGGCGCGGAGATTGCCCTCGTAAACCTCGGCAAGTAACTCGGGCTTCAAAACAGCTTCAGGCGGTCCATAGGCATACAATCGTTGTTTGAGTAAGATCAACACGTCGAAATATTCCGTCGCTGTTGCGAGGTCGTGGTGGACGACGACGAGTGTGCGCCCTGTTTTTTTAGTGCGCTCTAGCACATCCAGGATCGCGCGTTCCGTCGCGGCGTCGACGCCCGAAAAAGGTTCGTCGAGTAACAAGATGTTGGCGCCTTGAGCCATCGCTCGAGCCATAAAAACTCGTTGTTGCTGTCCACCTGACAATTGTCCAATTTGACGGTTCGCCAACTCCGACATCCGCACCATCTCTAATGCCTCATCAGCTAACTCACGATCAGTCTGACTCAGCTCTTTCCACCAGGGGACGTGCCGATAACGGCCCATCATGGCCACGTCACGCACCGTGATCGGGAAATCCCAATCTACCGATCCGCGTTGAGGGACGTATGCCACTTGACCACGAGCACGGTCCAACGACTGTCCGAAGACCTGTACCTCACCAACATCTGGTTTGAGAAATCCCAGAATTGATTTCATGAGTGTTGATTTTCCAGAACCGTTCGGGCCGATGACGCCAACCAAAGTCCCCTTGGGTATCTCCAGCGAAACGTCCAATAATGCGGGGACGGGGCCGTAACTGACGGTGAGATGCCTGATATCAATCGCTGGCGTTTCCAAAGTTGGACGCGGTTCCGACGCGGTGGTCGATTTGCTATTCATGCTGCTCGGTCCGTTCTGCATTGCTTGCCTGCGCGGGCACATCAATGATAACGACGCCTTCCACCAGCTCGCCTGGCTCCGCCCAAAGCGATTCTTCCACGATTGGGTTACCATCTCTCAAGATGCGAATCCGAACGGCTCGCGCGACAAGAGTGCCGGAATCTCGTGGGGAAGCACGCACGAAAAATTCGTTGCTGCCGCTGGCCACGCCCTCAATATCCTCGATTCGCAGCGTTTTCCCCGCTTCGATCTCTTTCATTTCTCGTAGTAGATCGACGCCCCGAAAAGAGACCAGCAGCGAGGGAGTATCCGACACATCGAGTGCGAATGAGTCGGCGCCGGCGGCGAATGTCATCGTAATTTCAAATTGGAAATTGCCGTCAGCTAAGAGTTCCTTGGGGGTCGAGTAAGCTTTCGGCTGGGGCCGAAGTTCCATGTACAGCTGCATCCCGCCAAGAATACAAGTGACAAGAATGAAAGCGAATAGCAAACGCATGAATTTGGTTACCGCAAGGCTTGCACGATCGTAAGAACGTTCTCTCGCATCATGCCAATATAGTTTTCGCCTGCTGTGTCGGTTTGACCCATCGAGTCCGAATAGAGCTCGCCGCCAATCTGCACACCGGCCTCACTGGCAATTTCACGGATCAGTTTTGGATTTACACTGGTTTCGACAAAGATTGCCTTGACGCCAAAGTCGCGAATCGAATCAACCGCTGCTTTTCGGCGGGCAGGAGTGACGCCCGCGCCGATTTCCTGGCCAGTTGACCAACCTGCCGGAGCAGCGGATTGGAAACCGTATTGCTGGCAGAAATAGCCAAAGGCGTCATGGCTTGTGATCAAGATACGCCGACTACGGGGAATCGCATTGCACTGTTTGGAAATCCAAGCATCCAAGACACGCAACTCACCAAGGTATAACTCGGTACGAGCTGCAAAAGTTTTCGCATTTGCCGGGTCGAGTTTCGTGACCGCTCGCAAAATGTTTCTCACGTAAACGGCAGCATTTTTAGGTGTGAACCAAGCGTGTGGATCGTGAACCAGTTCTACTGACGCGTCATCGTCAATAGCCATTTGAAGCGGTTGTATTCCCTCGGTGCAACGCACGATCGGTTTGCCCGCATCTTTGGCTAACGAAGCCATCCAGTCATTACCCTCCAAATGCAAGCCGTTTTCCAAACAGAGGGTGGCCGCTTCAACAAGCCGAACATCATTGGGCGTCACCCGGTACAAATGTGGATCTTGTCCTGGGGTCAGCACGCAACGGACTTCCCAATCGTCACCCACCACCTGCCGCGCGAAATCAGCCACCTGGGTTGTGGAACAGAGGAGGATCGGGCGGGGCTCTTCGGCACGAACCGACGAAGTCAGCACGGAAGCACAGAACAGAATCGCGAGGCATCGGAGCATAGGTTTTATCAATCGTGGGAAAAAAATCACCGACGATTAATTGAATCGCCGGGGCGTGTTTGGGGATTCGATTGACCAGAAATAAAATTTTGATCAATCAAAACATTGTGAAATCTATAATGATTCGGGTACACAGTCAAGCAGCCGTGAGCAGGCGGATGGAAGGAGGAAGGGCCCCAGCAGGCGTTTTGCATCTGCCTAATCTCGGGTGAACTTGCCCCTCGGACGGTCAAGCTAGATCGCGATCCTCGAACAGTGCGAGCGACAACAGCAGGGCGATCAGACTGTAAAGCACGCAATAAAAGAAGGCCATCAGCAGGTATTCGAGCGGCACGGGCCGGCCGGCCGCCACGGCAGCCTGGATGTTGAAATGGTCGAGCACGGGAAGAATTGTGGCAATGAGCTGCCCGATGAACACCACCGGCGGAAAATCGATGGGAGCTTGCACGATGAGCGGTGTGAGATGGCCGAGCACGTAAACCGAGAAGCAAATCACAAAATTGGCCAGCATGGGCAAGCGAGTCGAAATTGCCACGCTCAATGTGACCAACACGACCGTCTCGAAGAAGGCCAATACCAAACCGGGGACCGTTCTGACCACTTCGGTATGAACCAATTCCCAGGACGGCGTTTCAGAGCCCAGTTCTCTGGCGTCGTAGACAGGTTTGTATGCGACGACGATTAGAAATAAGACTCCCAAGATGATGAATAAAAGGGCGACTGTCCAAAGGATTCCCAGCACTTTCCCAATGATGAATTGTCGGCGGCCGATCGGTTTTGACAGCACCGTCAACGCGGTGCGCCCTTCAATTTCTTCGGAGACCGAATTGCTCGCGGCCCAGACGCCTTGGATAATGGCGAGCACCATGATCAAGGTCAGCCCGGAATCCTTCAGCATTTTGATATCTTCGCCAAAAGTGTTGTAGGGAAGGAATTCAAAGAGCAGAAGCATGAAGACTCCGACAGCGACGATGATGCCAAAAATCGGTTGCGCAACTTCAGACTTGCTGGTCGCCAAGGCGATTGCCGACACGCGCGGGAAACACCATGCTTGCAAGAAGTAGAGAATATAGATCCCTAAGACGCCAATCGCTGTCGTCGGGATGACCGTCACCTGAGGATAGGCTGGGGCCGATTTGCTGGCGATGGTGATCGTGGCCGTTTCGTCGGACGGATTGGATACGTACAGCTTTCCCACAAAATCGCCACCGAAGGGGATGCCACCCTGACGAGATTTGGACCACTCGTAGGGATCCGAAGGATCGATCTCGAGCGGATCCTCGCGACGATCTTTTTCTTCGGCCGCGTCAGCAACTGAAACAAGCCGATTCGAGGATAAACTCAATTCGATCAGTTCGTCGCCATAGAGGTCAACCTGAACAGGCGTGGCGGTTGATTCGCCGCTTGAAGCTTCAACGCTGGCCGGAATCTCTGCGACAACCGACTTTTCACCCGCGTTTGGTAAACGCTGAAGTGATTCAAGGATCGTGAGCGGATTGCGAGCGAAGATGGCGCCGACAAGACCAAAGATGGCGACGATGGCGACGATTGAGGTGATGGGCAGCAAAACGCCCTCGGTGATCGCTAGCGGCACCTGTTTGGCTGCCTCGCGATTGACAATAAACGTCAGGCCCCAAATCAGGAGAAGCGCGAGGATACCCAACAGAGCTCCGACGCCGATAAGCCAGAGCGAGGTCAGCCAAGTCGTCAGCCAGGGGGTCACGGCGCTAAATATTGGCGTGGGCATCATATCTTGAAAACGATCTTGTCAGGGTGATGATGGCGGTGAAAGGGGCATCGGTAAAGGAAGCTGCCAGTTTGCTACGATTAATCAATGGCATCGGTTCATCTTTGCGTCCGATCCATCCGATCAGTGCCGAATTTCAAATCCGTCAAATTCACCGGTTCTCTCTGATTCATGGATATCGCAACCCTGAATATAGCGAGCCATTGTCAATTGAAGTTGATCCACGAATTGGTCCAAATTCGCGGCGGTACCTTCCAAAAGAAGCTCGACACGGCCATCTGGCAAGTTGCGAACATAGCCGTCCACCGGATGGTTTCTTGCCAGTCGCTGTGTGGTGTAGCGAAATCCTACGCCCTGAACCCGACCTGAAAAGAAAATCAACTTTCGGGTGAGTCCTGTCATCTATCCTGCCTAATTCCCGATCGATCTGCTCCCGAACTGTTGCCAATATAAACCGCCTGAGAGGGTCTGGGTAGACGGTCAAGATCGGGCGAAATCTGACCTTTTTCGGCATGGTTTCGCGGGGAAATGTTTCACGATCGCGAAACTCGCCCTAGAAAAGATGGCCGGATGAGTCGGGCGGCTGGATGACTCAATCTTGGGGTGACGGAGGCTGGTTGGCATGTTCAGCGTTGAAGACCGTCGGATCAAAAGGATCGACACTCTGCACGTCGAGAGATTCTGCTGAATGGTTTGGCAAACGCTTGTCGCTGCTTGGGGATCGATTCTGCAGGGTGTTTCCGCTGCGCGTATTGCTCTGTTGACCGGATCGTGCAAACTCGAAGGCCGCCTCCGCTTCGTCTTGGATTTCCGCATCAGTTGGGTTTTTACTTTTGGTGACGAGTTTTACCCATTCGTACAGATGCTTAAATTGGACTGTCTCGTGCGCCTCAATCGGTGCGACTTTTGAATTGCCGTGAATTGAGCGGGCTTGTAACAGCAATGGGCTATTTTCAAACCGTTCGTTTTGCACCTGGTGGATCGCGGCCGCTAAATTTTTCCAGGTCAATTCGCGGTTTGGATTTCCTCGCAGGCTTCGCGTTAATTGGAAACCTGATCGAGTCGCGCTGCCATGGCAAGTCGTTTGACCACAACGATTGAGAATCAAGGGCTGAACCACACGCGTGAATTGCGGAACGGCAGACGCTGGCAGATTGTCAATTTGCCGTGTTTCGGAGTTTGACGCTTCCGGTGGTGATTTTGCTACCTTGGGACTTTTCTGTGACCTTGTTTGATCGCGAACCATCTTTCGCATCCGACTCTCGAGCGCACGCACGGCTGAGTTTCGGGGAGCAACACGATGGAGATAAACCAAACGATCGCCGGCAGATTCCGAAAGGCCGTATCTCAGACACCATTGAGCTAACCGCAGGTGTTGCTCAACATTTCCATCTTCAAGGCGTGACAATTTGCGACGGTAAGCTGCCTGGAAATCTTCCGAAATGAAATCGACATCATTGAGTGAAACTCGGGTAACTCGTGCATCTCCGTCGGAAATCACCAGTCGCTGGTTTTCACTTTGCACAACCCCTTGCAAGACGTTTCCATTTCGCAAGACGACAATCTTGCTCGTATGCCGAGGCAACTCTGCAGCAACAAGAGCACCTGCAGAAAACGCAAGTGCGGAGAGCAATGCAATACGAGGTGTGCGGCCTGATCCCTTCATAGTGGGCGGAGGTTAGAAGAAGGCGATCCAAGCGTCAAGAGCTATCAGAGTGCTGGCGCTCAGCTGCCAGCAGCTGGCTCGACAAACGCTTTCCGCTCGAGTGGTCAAGCTGGTTCGCTTTGTTTCGTTTCTCCGTTGCGCCTTTATCACAGAAATTCGCGACAAAGTGCTGTGCTGGGACTCGGTGTGCTGGGACTCGGTGTGCTGGAGTTCTGAGCGGGTAGCGGCGAAGGCCGTGGATGCAGAAGGCGACCCGAATCGACCCACTGAGGAGAGGCGGGGCGATTTCCCCTGGGCCCTTGGCTGGGAGGGCTGCCGTGAGGCAATATTTTCTGCCGGATTATTGGGCGGTAGCTCTTACCTAAACCGCCGAGTCTTCGAACGGGTTCGCGACCTACTTGAAATCGCCTTTGGTTATGTTAATTTCTGCTGCTTCGGGTTGCTTATAATTGACAGTCAATCGAACGGAGATACAAACTATGTCCATGTTTATCGGCGAAGCTCTGGTGGGTGATGGGAACGAGATCGCTCACATCGATCTGATCATTGGTGACAAGGAAGGCCCTTCAGGGATCGCCTTTGCCAACGGTTTGGCACGTCAAAGCGAAGGGCATTCCAATCTACTCGCCGTGCTTGCGCCGAACATTGCGGTCAAGCCAGCGACGGTGATGATCACGAAGGTCACGATCAAGGGTGCCAAGCAAGCGGTACAAATGTTCGGTCCAGCCCAGGCGGCAGTCGCTCGAGCCGTTGCTGATTCGGTTGCCGAAGGCGTGATTCCCAAGGATAAGTGCGAAGACTATGTGATTACCTGTGGCGTCTTCATTCATTGGGAAGCTGAAGACAACCAGAAGATTTATCAATACAACTACGAAGCGACGAAGCTGGCGATTGCCAATGCTATGGGCGGTACGCCTTCCGCGGATGAAATGTTGGCCGCCAAAGACGAAGCGAAACATCCTTTCCAAGGATTTTAGGCGGTCGTGTCTTCGTTGATCATGATGATTTCAGCCTTCGGGGCTCTTGATTGAGCAGCGAGGGCTGTTTTTTTGCGACTCGAGAAAGGTGAACGCGTTGGAGCGTCGCTCGATTCTTGCAGTTTTGATTGAGTGAAATACGACGATTCCGTGAGACAACAAAGGCAGAGTCCATGAGTAAAGCAAAGATATTGGTACAGCTCGATCCCGATCCCCATGCGAGTGTGTTTGATGCAGTCGTTGCGGTCGATGCGGGAGTCGACCATTTGTTGCAGTATCATCAAGTCACCGCTGATCAGGTTCGCGATCTGGTGCATGGAACGATGTTTACTCGCGGAATTAATGACCTGTCCAGTACGGCGATTTTTGTAGGTGGATCGAATGTGGCTGCGGGAGAGGCTTTACTGTCCGCAATTGAGAAGACCTTTTTTGGTCCGATGCGAGTTTCCGTGCTGATGGATGCCAATGGGGCGAACACGACGGCTGCAGCGGCGGTGGTGGCCGCTGGCCGTCACCTTGATTTCAGTCAGACTCAAGCTCTCGTTTTGGCGGGAACAGGACCTGTCGGCCAACGTGCGGCTCGTTTATTGTCTGCTGCGGGAGCACGCGTTCGACTGGCCTCCCGCGATCCGATGAGAGCCGCATCCGCTTGTGAAGCTATTCGTGCACGCGTGCCGTCGGCGCAACTGGAGCCGATTGGAATCCAAGCCGACACGCAATTGCAGGCAGCGCTCGAGGGAACTCAGCTCGTAATCGCTGCTGGAGCGGCAGGAATCCAATTATTGGATGAAGCGAGTCGCCAATCGTGTAAATCACTTCAGGTGGCGATCGATCTCAATGCTGTTCCACCCGTGGGGATTGAAGGCATTGAAGTGATGGATGCGGCTGTCGAACGCCAGGGGGTGATTGGCTACGGCGCCATCGGTGTTGGCGGTACGAAGATGAAGATTCACAAGGCAGCCCTGCGTCGTCTGTTCGTCGACAACGAGCAAATACTCGATGCCGAGGCCATTTACTCGCTGGGATGTGAATTGGAAGCTCAGTCCTGAACGGGGTTAACGACCGAACCCGACGAAGAAGCTGAAGTTTTGGATGCGATCTGTTTGCTCTCGCGCGATCGGCACGGCCAGATCCAATGCAATCGGAGCGGGACCCATTGCGGGTACTGATACTCGCAAACCTGCACCAACCGCGACGCGGAAGTCTTCCTGATTGATTTCGATCTTCTCTTCAATCGTACCGAAGTCGCAGAAGACAACACCCTTCAGCATGTCATCTGCGGTGATGGGGAACATGTATTCGGTCGAACCCAGAAAGCTGAATTCACCACCCACATAAACGCCATCTTGTTGAGGTGTTGCACTGCGAAAACGAAATCCGCGAAGCGTCGAATAGCCACCCGCGAAGAAGTTTTCGTAGAGTGGTGTTTGAGATCCGGAAAACCCAGTGCGAAGCGAGGTTCCTAGCACGTGCCGCCCGGAACCATCCGGCCGTTCCTTGATGAGAAAATAACGTCGGTAGTCAGCAATCGCTCGAGGATAGGCAAAGGTGCCGAATACTTGTTCAAATGTTAGTTCGAACAAGTGACCTTCGGTGGGAGCAAAAGCCGAGTCGCGGGTGTCATGAGTCATTGTCAAGCGACCGCTGTAGAGACTGCTGTCGCCGAGTACCTCCTCGAGGTCCGGTACACCACGCACACGAGGGTCGTTGACGTTGACGTTCTCTAATCGCATCCCTGCACTCAAGGAAAGGTCGGGCGTCAGACGATAACCCAATCCAATTCTTCCACCCAGGCGTTGTTCGTCCCAGTCGTAATAGCGGCGATCGTAGAGAAAACCGCTTAGATTTAAGCTGATGTTCGTATCAAACAGGTAGGGTTCCGTGAAGTTCACCAAGTATCGCTGAAGTTCATTTCCCGGGATGGCTTCGATTCGAAGCCGTTGTCCGCCGCCTCGCCAGGCGGTTCCATTTACGACATCGTTGATTCCACGTGGGAATCTTTTCCAGTCAAAATTGTATTCGTCGATCACGACTTGAGCCGTGAGGCCCGCATCGGAATTGACGCCGACGCCGAACATGAATCGACCCGTTTGTTGTTCACGCACGTTCACGATGAGATCCGCAAATCGACCCGTAAATGGTTGCGGGCCAACGAGGTCATTGGGGCCGGGCGTCAGGACTGGCTCCCCGCTGGGGCCGACCGGATAGTTACCCGCATAGGGCGGATTGTTAGGGCCCGGTGGCAAGGCGTAATTGCCAGGGGTTGCACCAGCTGGCGGTGGAATGTACTCGCCCTGAGGGGGAGCCCCATAGGTGGGAGCTGCCCCGTACGGAGCAGGAGTGCTGCCCTGGGGGGGAGCACCATATTGAGGAGTGAATTGAGCCGGTTGAACGGCCGAATCCTGTACTTGGTTCTGCTGGTTCACCGGAGGTGGCAACTGTTTGACACCCGACACGGCCATGGGAGTCCGAGAGTAAGTGTCGCTTTCGCCAAACTGCGAATCGAAGCCACCGGAGGGTTGCTGCCCCCGAATGATCGGTCGCTGCGTTGAACTCGGCTTTTGCGGAGTCACCGACGGAGCAGGGTTCATACCTGGGATCGTCGGCGCGGGGGTCCAGGTGGCGCACCCGCTCACCGCCAGCGAGCTGAGCATCGCGATTGCGAATCGTAGATGTGCGTTATAAATAGTCGTCAACTTTCGCTTCCTTGCTTGGGTCAACGGATCAGCCTCAATAAGAAGAGTCTTGACCGCGGTCGGGTTGTCGAGCTAATTGCGTGCCTTCCGTCAGTTCCGGTGGGCGAATCGCAATCGAGGGCGCGATTCCTTGAGCCGGATCACTCAGAAACAATTGAGAAGATCGTAGACGCCGTTCACTGGAGCGGATTTCGCGAATATCGATAATGTCGTTTGGTGTCAAAGATAGACGATTGATCACCACATTACGACGCGTGTGCGGATTCTCACCATCAATGTTGACCAAAATTCGACCCACGCGATACTGATCGCCTTCATCAATGTCATACACTAAATCAAGCATCCCAGGCTCCTCAAGAAAACGTGGGTCGGCATTGATGTCCGCGTGGATATAGCCTTGGCTGCCGTAGGTGTCTCGTAACGCATTAAGATCTCGGTTTAGCTTGCGACGATCGAAGAAATCGCCAGGCTCAAATTCGAGGCGGGTTGCTAAGGAGTCTTCTGTGAAGGTGCGATTGCCAACCAACGAGACATTGCGAATCTTGTATCGCGGCCCTTCGTCGATGATGAAAGTCAGTGTCAGCCATTTTCCGGAATCGTTGAAGTCCAAGTAACGACCAACACGCGCCTTGAAATAGCCGAGGCTGCGATAATAAGCCGTTAGTCGCTCTTGATCCTGGTCGATTTGATCTCGGTCGACTTGACCCTTGAAGAACCACGCGATGCCCGGTTTGGATTTGATTTGGGTTCTCAAACGACTGTCTGAAACAATCGTGTTGCCCTCAAAGCGGGTGCGGAAAACACGCTGTTGCTTGCCTTCGTAGATGGCGAATGTGACACCCTGGTCACCCGGCTTATCACCTTCTTTGATTCGTACATCCGCATCGCTGAAGCCTCGTTTCAGATAAGATTCTTGGATCTTGCGCTTCGCTTCTTCGACTCGATACTGGTGCATCGATTCGCCTTTCGCAATTTCGCAAGCTTTACCAAGAGATCGGTCCGAAACTTTTTTGTTGCCTTCAAACTTTACATAGCGGATGATCGGCAGTTCAAAGACTTCGAATGTGACCTCGATTCCACCCTCCGGCATCCGCTTACGGTAGGTGCGGACGTTGCGGAACATGCCCGTTGAAGACAGGCGACGAACATCGGCTTGTACGGTTTCCGGATCAAAGTCCCGACCTATTCGCGTTTGCAGGTGCGGGCGAATACGGCTTTCATCCAACGCGTCATTGCCGATTATCTTCACCGCGACAATCGGCTTGCCTTGATTGACGCGTTCGATCACCGGGGGTTGGTAAGTCGGCCGTTCTTCTGCTTTGCCCGGGAGCGGAGACTGTCCCATACCGCGGCCACCCATTCCGCCAAATTGAGCATAGCATTGGCTGCCAAGCCCAACTGCCAGGGCGGCGGCAAATAAATGGCACAAAAGGCCACGACGAATCGATGTTGTTGATAGGTTTTGCATGCGGAGCTCTACGACACCTCTACGGCGACGGTTCGAAATATCGATCCATGAGACACTAACGAATTGATGCTGAGATCACGCCACGATCGGCGCGGTCCGACAAGTTGGTCCCCCATTTACTTGATTGCGTATTCTGGGACAAGTCGAGTTCCAAGGATTCCTCGTTGCATTCTGCTAACCCCTCACCTCTGACGAGCTCGCAATCTCCGTCCGGCGACGTCACTGAGAGAATGGATTGCTTCTTTCTTCGCTAGAATTTAGGATGATGCAACGCTGTCGCTGCATTGCGGGTATCCTTCTAAGCATCGCCCAAGCGAGAAAGAATCATGGTTGACATTCGCGCCCAATTCTTCGTCGTGTTGCTGGTCCTGGGTTGGATGCCATGGCTGGATCAAGAAATGCTTACGGCAGCTGAGCCCAGTCGTTGGGAAAAGACGATTGCGGCTTTTGAACAGCAGGATCAGAAGATGCCCCCCGCTCCCGAGGGCGTGCTGTTTGTGGGTAGTTCGAGTATTCGGATGTGGGACCTTGCACGGTCGTTTCCGAATTTAAAAACGATTAATCGTGGGTTTGGCGGTTCCCAAATGAGCGATGTGCTGGAGTTTTACGATCGTATCGTGAAGCCCTATCGCCCAGCTGTCATCGTTCTCTACGAAGGAGATAATGACATTGCAGCCGGTGAATCGGCTGAGTTGGTTGCAGCGGAATATCGACGGCTCATCAGGGAAATTCACACCGATCTACCCAAAACTCGCGTCGTGTTCGTTTCCATTAAACCAAGTCTCAAACGCTGGGATATCTATCCGTCCATGAAGTCAGCCAATGATGAAATCCGAGCGATTACCGAGCAGGATGCGCGATTAGAGTTTGTTGATGTGAGTGAGGTGATGTTGGGCCCGGATGGTAAGCCCGTCAAATCGCTCTTCTTGCCGGACGGGCTTCATCTGAATCAGGAGGGCTATGATCGTTGGTCCAAACTGGTGAGACCTCATTTGAAAACGGACGCCAGGAGATCATCAGTCGATCGTTAACGGTTGATTAGAAATCCGGAGCGATGGCAGCGGTTTTTTTTAAGGCGATATGAAGGCCTTCCCACACGATCGGACCTGTACCGCTGAATCCGTTTATTTTGCGATTGGGTTCGTTAATGATCGCTCCAAATGCTAGAACTTGATCACCCACCTCGTAGGCTTGGCGGACATCGGTGATCGGGTTGCGTTCACACACCAGTCGAATGTTGGTCTCCGATTTTGACGGAAAACGAATGGTGGAAAAGTACAAATTGTCCTGAGCCTCGATCGCGATAACCTCTCCGGCAATCGTAATTCCGTCAGTAACTCGGGACGAATAGTTGATCCAGGTCCCAGCAGCCTTGCCGACCAGTTCTAATTGGTCGGGTGAATTTGAGATACGTGTCAATAAGGCTTCGGATGCTTGCATCATGCGGCCAATGTGAGGGTCATCCATGTTCACGAACGTCACCACTTCACCGATTTCGCAAAGTCGTTGATAGAGTCTTCGCAATTGAGTTCGCCTGGTTTCTCGATCAACGTCGGTGTCGTTGTATTCTTCCAGCTGAATCCGCACGTCAGCCAAGAGGTTTCGCAGTTCACTTGCAGGATAGGAAGGCGGGTCTTTTAGTCGAGTGGCGGCGGGCGGTGTCGCTGGCGGAATTGCCGTCACGGGGGCCGCCGAGCTGGCTAATGAGCCGTCGATGTTGAAATGTTTATCGTTGCCCAAATCCGAGTCAGGGGGTAGCGGGTCGAGAAGTTTGAGATCGCCGGTTAGCTGCTTGTACTCAGATTCGGGCTTGTCATCTAAATCTCCTGCTGGAGTCTGTGCTTTCTTTTGTCGAAGTTCTTCGGGAACGACAAAAGAGAGCCATGTGGGCACATGAGCAGCTACCTGAAGGGGGTCACGTCGCAGTCCACTCGGAAGCCACCAAAGCACTAGTTGAGCGATGATGATTCCAGTCAGTCCTCCCAGAAATACCTTGAGTAGCTCCAGTTTGACACTCGGATTGCGACGCGAATTAGCCCGTGCCCGCGTTGCCGCTTGTGTTTGCATCGAAGTGACGTCAGTGAGCTGGGGTATCGATTCCTTCGTGGCTTGATTCGTTGCGGATTGGAACTCCCGACTTTGCCCCTGGTCAGCTGCCGCCGAGTCGTCGAGGGAGGAATTCGACACAATCTGTAACATGGGCACATCGAGGCGGATGAGTGATGACGAGGCGAAGTGGTGATCGCAGCTGGGGCATCGTAAGGTGACGATTTTCTGATGTTCGGGAGCTAATACAAGCTGTTGGCAATTCGGGCACTTCGCAGGAAGATTCATGACACCATCAACTCGAAATGAGGGTCGCGTGAAGAACGATTTGTCAGCATCCGTACGTGCGTGATCGCCCCCGATTGGGATTCGCCCATCGGAAGCGTTGAATGCCTCATTCTATCAGCCCATTTGGCGAATCGTAGGCTGATTGCTTTTTAGAAAGTAAGACCAGCCCTTAACATGAACGTATCGTTCAAACCCAAGGTCTCTGCAACATGGACATAATAGATCTCACGGTTGAACACGTAGCCAACTTCAAACACACCGCTGTATCGGTTCAAGTTGTTCCAATCGATCCCGAAATAGACCCGAATGTCATTAATGTCAAATCGTGTGCTGCCACCGCCGCCGCCGCCTTGTTCGGCAGTCCAAGACCCGCCTCCGTATTCGCCGCCTAAATACCACCAGATTTCGGTGTTGCCATTGGTGGTCCAGTACTTCGCGAGTTTGGGTTTGGGGAAATAAATGTCCCAACGTGTTTGTGGATTGGGTTGCCAGAGCCAGCCAATCGCCGGTAACAGCTTAATGTCGGCACGATCCAGGTAAGTGACGCCCAGTTTCAGCGAGCTTGCTGGAGTAATACGAATAATACCGATGCCTGTGCCTGTCAGGCGGACACTGTTGTTGTTGACGGACTTGAAGTCAGTATAAAGTCCCCAGCGGAAACTCACTTCGCCGCCGATCGTTTGGTTGAATTGCGGGGTCCAACCAAAGTCCAAGAACGTATCGTAGACGCGCGGAGGCAAGTCGAGGGGAAAAGGCTCGGTTGGGCCGGCAAGCCAATTAAAGACAAAACCCGGACTCACCCGTAACGGTCCCTTGCTTCCCAAAAAATTGGGGAAAAAGGCGGAAGTGCCAAGTTCGAGAACATTCATGCCCAATTCGTCACCCTTGCTTCCGTAGAGATAGGTGTAACGAAAGCCCGTGTCTTGGAACAGGCGATTGTAAGGCGGAATGCTTGTTGGCAGGATGTTATTCTGCATGTACGGCTGAGGTGGTAACGCGCCGTAGGGAGTCGCGGCTGGTGCTGCGGGGTTGCTACCGTAAGGCCAAGCGGGAGCTTGAGGCAAGGTTTGCGGCGGAGCGCCTGGATATCCACCGAGTGTGGGTGGCAATCCGGTATTTCCGGCGGGCATCGCGTAAGGATCGAACGGTTGAATTCCAGGGGAGAGTCCTGCCGTCGGTTGGGTAACAACCGGTGAACCCCAGTTGGGGCTCGGACTGATCGCTCCCGGTGTGCCTGCAGGCGGGCCACCGTAGCCGGTCGGAGGAGCACCAAATCCAGTGGTTGCTGGTGGGGCTCCATACCCGGTTGGAGGGGGAGTGAATCCCGTCGCCGGTGGTCCACCATAACCCGTGGGTGGGGCTGTTGGTGTCGTCGCCGGGAGGCCACCATAGCCTGCGGGTGGCGCGCCATATCCGGTGGGCGGAATGCCGGCCGGCTGCTGTCCAAAAACGGATTGCGCAGCAGCCATCCAAATCAGACATACCAAGGCAAGCACTGTTTTGAGTCGAAGTGGCACGAGGAGACTCATCTCTCATGAGAAGTGATGGATGTTGATTCTGCGATAGGAAGCAACCGATACGGTTGAGGCGTAGATATCAAAGTCCAACAAGTTTCGTCAAGGTAGATTCGACTGGCGGATCGATCGGGCCAGTGGTCGACTTTTATCTGTTGTCTGCAAGCACTGCATTGCTGCCTGCCCTGTTTCTATTTCGATCGTACGCAGCTGGCTTGGTAGATCGATGATTTTTTGTCATGACTTTGCCAAGCAGTTATCTTGCCAAGCAGTTGTTCTTATTTTCCGCCTCCGACGCGGATGGCAAACGATGAGGATTGAGCGAGATCGTCAGTAAGTTTTTTCTTGATTGGTGTTGACCTTCAATCTGGATTGATTTACAAGCCCGCCTCTCGTGCTTTTTCCCCGTTTCGGGTTTCAAATCACTCTTTGCAGTTGAGCATCTTCTAGTCATGAATCAACGCTCGCAAATCTTGGGATACGCCCTGTTAGCGTTTGCGGTCATCCTGACTGATCCGTTTCCAACGGTTGGCTTTGGACAAGACAATCGTGGTTTAGCGTTTGGTCAGACAAACCATTCGGTGTTTGTTGGCAGACTGATCCGGTCAGGACGGTCACGCAACGGTACACCTCGTTTCGCCTTACTGGGGGATGAGGGATCGGTTACCGCTTACATCGTGCCTGCTACTGGCATGAATGTGGGGCAACACGTTAATCAGCAAGTGGGTGTTACCGCGCGATCCATGCGCCGCGGTCCAAATCGCATTCCTTACATTTTGGCCCAGCAGGTTTCCCAGCTTGAGTCGGTTAACTCAATGGAAACTGTCCTCGACGAGCCTCGCATTATTATTGAAGAAGCGGATCCACTCGCTGACGTCATGCAGGATTTTGCGGATGAAGATGCGAGCACGTCGATCGCCGATCTCTTGTGGCGTGATCTTAATGATGAAGTCGTCTTGGCACAGGCTCAGGAAAACATTCTTCCGCCTATGCCAAACACCGTCGGGCCCAGTCCGGGATACACCAGTGACTTTGGTGTGGCCCCCAGTGGCGACTACAATGATTTTTACGGGCATCGCGGTATGGGGTTACCGACCGGTGCTCCATGTGGGGATCCAAACTGCAAGACCTGTGGACCACCGCGACCGGCTCGCTGGTGGGCTCGTGCCGAGTACCTTTCCTGGCAAACGAAGGGGATGAACATCCCTCCGTTGATCACCCAAAGTACAGATGGGACTCCAGCAAACCAAGCAGGTGTTCTCGGTTTGCCATCAACAAGCACGATACTCGGAAACCAGGATATCTTGGATTCCAATCGTCACGGTGGCAGGCTTACTTTGGGCTATTGGTTCGATGATTATCGTAAACGGGCCGTGGAAGTTGAGTATTTTTCCCTGGGACGCGAATCGGATTCCTATGCCGTGACCTCGGCAGGAGATCCGATTCTGGCTCGACCGTTTGTGAATGCGATTTCAGCTGAAAATGATTCCGAGCTGGTGGCCTTTCCCGGCATTGTCCATGGCACAGTGACGGCGGGAGCGACTTCCGAATTGATTTCATTCGCGCCTCGATATCGGGCAAATCTGAAATGTAGAAGCGGTTTGCCTTTCGGACTGTTCTCCGCTTCCAATTGCGTGGGGGGCTGTAAGTGCGTGCCCAGTGGACGTCGGCTCGATTTGACGTTGGGATACCGGTACATGCGGCTAAACGAGTCCTTGTCGATCAACGAAAGATTGACAACTCTGAATACGGATACCCCTTCGACCTTTGATCTGACCGACGGATTTGCCACGAAGAATGAATTTAACGGGGCCGAACTGGGGCTTGTTTGGGAGGCTTATCGAGGGCGTTGGACGATCGAACTACTCTCTCGACTTGCACTCGGCAATAATCGACGTTCGGTTTCGATCGATGGTGAGACGATTTCCAGTACGCAAGGGGTGACTTTTGATGACCCCGGTGGATTGTTGGCCTTAGGTTCAAATATGGGACGTTACAGCAGTAATCAATTTGTTGCGATTCCTGAGTTGGGAGCCAATGTTGGCTTTCACATTAGCCCCAAGTTTCGAGTCCTTCTCGGTTATTCAGTCCTTTATTGGGATAAAGTCGCACGGCCAGGTGATCAGATTGATCTGAATGTGAATCCGAATTTGTTGCCGCCTCCTTTGGATCCCGCGCTGGGTCCCAGCGCCCCCAGGTTTGTGCTCGAAGACACAAACTATTGGGCACAAGGCTTTAATCTGGGCTTGGACTTTCAATGGTAAACTGAGCCCGAATCACAAGTTGCTGTAAAACGCTTCACAAGAACCTGAGTTACCGCTTCAACGGACTCTGGTTCTTGTGAAGCGTTTTTTTTGGGGGGGGCGGCGGCTTGTTGAAGCAATCGTGTAAGACCGAATGTTGTGATTATGGGGCAAGTGCGGCGTTTCTGTGTTGTGGGTAGCGCTTGACTAATTGGGGAAGTCTAGCGATCAGCTGACCGATATGTTTTAACGATCGTCTTCTAAGTGACCCTTCGAAGCACACATCAGACGCTCAATTGGATTCATTTAGCAATTAGGAAGCACCCCCCATGTTATTTTCCCTCCGCACTTTCACGGATACTTTCCGTCCTCAAACTGGTAAACGAATTCGACGCCGCCACCAACGGAGCTTATTGGTGGAAACGCTTGAGCATCGACGGGTGTTGGCCTGTCCGACTGCCACGACGCCTACGATCGCTGGGATTGCGTTTGAGGATTTCGATGGTAGTTCAACACCGTCACCAGGTGAGGAATTGGCAGGTGTGGAAATTGAGTTGTATCTCCAAGCCGGTAGCCAGTTTGTAGAAAGTAAGACGACCGCTGCGGACGGTAGTTATTGCTTCGAGGGGTTGGAGTTTGAGTCCACCTACTTTGTTCGCCAACCACAACAGACAGTGAACGGCTCGAATCTGTCACTGCAGCAGAGTCCTTCGATACAGCCTGGACAGTTCGGAGTAATGATCGACACTTTCGAATCGGTGCAAAAAGTGGATGCGTCGCCAAATGCACCGATCGAGGATGCGTCGGGGATTATTGCTCTCCCCTCAGGTAGCGCGATTGGGGATCACAGGAAGATCATCGCGAACTTGAATACGGGTGCTGGAGCAGTGACACTCTCAATTAACGAATTTGGGAGTGAGACCATGCAATACAACTCTACTGTCGGCGTGACGGGGCGTGGCGCTGTTGTCTGGGATGGCACAGAGACTCCCGATAACGAGATCGTAATGGGATTAAACGGTTTGGATTTGACGCAAGACGGTAAGAACACCGGCGTCGCCTTTGCGATCGGGGCATTGGTCGCAGGAAGTCGAGCAACGGTTAGTCTGTATGAAGGAAGCGTAAATAACGTCTCATCTGCGACCTTTGAAATACCAGAAATTGAGGGCGGAACCGCGTCTGAATATCAGTTTGTTCCCTTTAATACGTTTAGCGATGGTCAGGTATCACCCTCGGACGTTGACGCAATTCGGTTTGTTATTGATTCCAGCGACTCGCTATCGAACCAGATCGAAGTTGATCGGATGGGGGCCAATGGTCCCAAAATTCATGATTTTGCCAACATGCCGGAAGCCGATTTATCGGTGACGAAACAAAATCAGGGATCCTCCGTTCCCGGTGAAACGGTTGAGTATGTGATCACCGTGGCCAATGCGGGGCCGAGTGCCGTGACCGGGGCCCAAGTGACCGACGACCTGCCTGCTAAGTTGACTGCCATCTCTTACACGAGTGAGGTTGTTGGTACTGCATCTGGTAATACGCCAACTGGTAACAGCAACATCAATGATGCAGTCAACATGAATTCGGGGAGTTCGATTATCTATACCGTCGAGGCGACGATCAATCCAGACGCGAGCGGTGATCTGTCGAATACCGTCACCGTCGAGGCACCGGCAGGTGTTGTCGATCCGGATCCATCGAATAATACTGCCACGGTGCAAAATCAACTGAATCCCGAGGTCGATCTACAGATCACGAAAGCTAACGGAGTGGATTCATTAGTTCCCGGATCGCCGGTGAATTATTCAATTGTCGTGACCAATGCGGGACCAAGTCATGTCTCCAATGCAACGGTGACTGATACATTCTCGAATCAGTTGACCGGCGTGACATACACGAGCAATACCACGGGAACTGTCAGTGGAAATACGGATGACAGCGGAAATATTCAGGACACGGTGACGATGTCACCTGGAGCGACGATTACCTATCTGGTCAATGCTACGGTTGAGTCCACTGCGACGGGCTCGTTAAGCAATACGGCGACCGTTACGGTTCCGCCTGGATATGTTGACCTGAATCCCTCAGACAATACAGCGACTGATACGGATTCGTTGGACCCGCAAGTTAATTTGATCGTCACCAAGGTGAGTAGTGACACGGTGGTCGTGCCGAATCAAGACCTGACCTATACGATCACGGTTCGTAATGAAGGTCCGAGCACGGCTACGGGTGCTCGGTTGACGGATCTATTTCCAGCCTCCGAACTGACGTCGCTTACTTACACCAGCGAGGCTTTTTCAGGCGCGTCTGGCAATACGCTGACTGGAAATGGCAATATTGACGACAGCTTAATTCTGCCACCCTTGTCGCGTGTGACCTACTCTGTCGATGCCACTGTGTTGAGCAGTGCAAGTGGCCAAATTGAGAATACTGCGACAGTTGATCCTCCCAGCGGAACGACAGAAATCAATCCGGATGACAATACGACGACCAACACGATCACGGTTACGCCTGTCTATGATCTATCGATCTCGAAATTAAGCTCCGAGGCTACCGCAGTTGCTGGAGAGGAAGTGGTCTATACGATTGAGGTCCAGAATTCGGGTCCCAGTGAGGCGATGGGTGTTGAAGTCACCGATCTGTTTCCCTCAACCTTGTCGGATGTCACCTACACCAGTCAGGCATTGGGAGGTGCAACGGGAAATCGATCGAACGGTCAAGGCAACATTAACGATACGATCAACTTGCCTGCCAATGCTTCTGTTACGTATACCGCGAGAGGGATGTTGGCATCCAGTGCGACGGGGAATTTGATTAACACGGCTAGGGTTACTGCCGCTGACAACCGTCCCGATGGAGATCCTAACAATGATTCTGCAACGAGGGAATTGCCGATTCGTTTGGAAGCCGATCTGACGATGTCCAAGACGGTGAGTCAGGATGTCTTCGAGCCTGGCGATGATGTGGTTTATACACTGGTTGTTACCAACGAGGGACCGAGTGATGTCATGGGGGCTACCGTGGAGGATATCTTCCCTGACGGGAGGGTCGATGAACCGGCCACGTTCCTTAAGGGGCTCGTAGGGGTGACTTATACGAGTCAAGCGGAAGGCGGGGCAACAGGCGATACCCATGGGTCAGGTGACATTAACCAGGTTGTCAATATGCCAGCGGGAAGTTCTATCACGTATACGGTTGATGCGACGGTCAGTCCCTTTGCCATGGTATCCGTGACGAACACGGCAACCGTTGAAGTTCCCGAGGGTGTGATGGAGCTGAATCCCGGTAACAACTCTTCCACCGTTACCAACCGAGTTGAGGTCACGCTTCGAAGCATTGAAGGCTTTGTTTTTGTTGATCTGAACAACAACGGCCAACGTGATTCAGGCGACCCCGGGATTCCCGGAGTGGAAATCGCTCTTGATGGGGCCGATGTGTTTCAGAGGCCGGTTGAAGAGAAGACCAACTCAAAGGATGACGGTTCGTACGCGTTTAATGATCTCATGGCGGGTCGCTACACGATTACTGAAACTCCGCCCGAGGGCTTTCCTGATGGTTTTCCTGTCATGGGCAGTGGAGCGGTTTTTGATCCTGCCATCACAGACCACGTGTTCAGTGATCTCGTCTTGGGTGAAGCGAAAAGCGCGACAGATTATGATTTCAGACAACTGCGTCCTGATTTCTCGAAACGCAATTATCTCGCTTCGACCTAACCGGCTCTTCAACTCCTGTTGCGGAAGCTTGACGGCTGCGGGGATTTGGCAAACTGAACGCGCGAACCCGAGGTGTTTCGGTTTGTCTTACCGATAGAGTCGCCGAAAAGGTTGGTGCGCTTCGTCGCACCTCACGCTGCGAAAAGTGAAAAAAATGCCCGTTTTCGCGTTGCTCAAATCGGTCTGGCAAAAAGCTAACTTGTCTTTTTGCCGTTTTCTGCGACTATGACAGTAGTTGTTCGTGTTAACGCAACGCGATGGACTGAAGGCCCGCGTGAGCATCCGTCTCTGGTTTGGATGCCGCGGGAAGGTCCGAATTTAGAAAGGAGGTGTTCCTTGGAATGTTTCTGTAGTAGCCAGCGAGGTGGCCTTGCCTAAAACGGCCGGCGGGCTGTTTTAGGCAGCCAACATCGCAAGTGGCCCTACTTGGTCCGCTTGAAGCTTCGGCCTGGGCTCCCTCGTGGGGCTCAGGCCATTTTTGTTTCGTACGTGCGACGGCAAATTCTCTAAGAATGATTTGGCTGATGGAGAACCGTCTGCCTAATTTTTATCGTGCTTATTCTTTTTCCAACGCTGGTTAATTGCCCCCTTCGCTGGGCTTCTGCACTACGGGTTGCAGTTCGCTCGACAGCCCTACTATTTGTTTTGCACACGAAGCACTCTTGGCTGTCGGGAAAGATCATTCATCAGTTCGGCATTTTTCATGCCATCTGCGTTTTGTGCGATTCTCAAAACCGAGTCAGCGATAATCGGACTCAATTCCGAGATGAGCCATCCATCGCGGACGAGCCGTTGAGAAGATTCCACAAGTAATCGCTGCAGGATTTCTTCTCCGGTAGGTCCAGCGAACAATGCTGTGTGCGGCTCCTGATCCACCACATCATGCGGCAATGAAGATTTTTCGCCGAGACCAATGTAGGGAGGGTTTGAGATGATGTAGTCAAATTTCTGATCAGCGTCGATCGTCGCGAAAAGGTCGCTTTTGACCAGTTGAACTCTCGAATTTAACTGATGACGAGCGACGTTTTCTCCGGCAACTTCCAGAGCATTCTGTTGAATGTCGATTGCGACCAGTTTTGCGTTAGGGAGCTGAGTTGCGGCTGCACACGCCAGATTTCCACTGCCTGTACCCACGTCCGCAATCACGAGCGGATCATCCTGTCGACCTGCGGTCTTGATCAAATCCAACAGTGTGATCAAAACAAATTCAGTTTCTGGACGCGGGATCAAGACTGCGGGAGTGACGCGAAAGCTCATTGAATAGAATTCGCGCAGTCCTACCAAATAAGCGACCGGGGTGCCTTCCGCCCGACGCTTGACCAACTCACGATAGGCTTGTCGTAAACTTTCTTCCGCAGGATCCTTGAAGGCGGTGTAGAGTTCGATGCGGTCGCATTCTCGCGCGTGTGCCAGCAATACCTCGGCATCCAATCGTGCACTCGTCGAGCCGTGTTGTTTCAGATAATCGGTTGTCCACTCGAGGATTTCCCCGATTGTCCAGGAAGTAGATTGTGACATGGTCAAAAAAATCCTGAACATTGCGGAACTGAAGTCGCGTTGCCTCGTTCAGTCCAGCTGGCCCATCGAAGTCCTCAACTCCTGTCTGTCGTGTTCGATCAGTGCATCGGTTACCGGCTGGAGTGCGCCGGCCACGACTTGATCTAGCTTGTAGAGAGTGAAGTTGATGCGATGATCGGTGAGTCGATTTTCGGGGAAGTTGTAAGTGCGGATGCGCTGGCTACGATCGCCAGATCCGATCAGGGTTTTCCGTTGGTCGGCACGACGTTTCGCCTCTTCCTGTCGCTTGCGGTCATAAAGCCGCGCCTTGAGTTCTCGTAACGCCTTAGCCAGGTTTTTGTGCTGACTTTTTTCGTCTTGGCATTGCACGACGATCCCCGAGTCATAGTGGGTGAGCCGAATGGCCGATTCGGTTTTGTTGACGTGCTGTCCGCCCGGACCACTCGCATGGAATTTGTCGATCCGATAGTCGTCCTGATTCAAATTGATATCGACATCTTCCGGTTCCGGCATGACGGCAACGGTTGCAGCCGACGTGTGAATCCGCCCTTTGGCTTCTGTCTCTGGCACCCGCTGGACTCGATGTCCTCCGCTTTCGTATTGGAGTTCTCGAAAGACACCGCTGCCCTCGATGGCCAGCACAATTTCTTTGAAGCCACCCAATTCGGTTGGGTTGGCGCTCATGATCTCAGTTTTCCAGCCCTTACCCTCACCAAACTTTTTGTACATCAGAAACAAGTTTCCGGCGAACAAGGCAGCTTCGTCACCGCCAGTACCCGCGCGTATCTCCATGACGCACCGTGTTCGATTGGCATCTTCGCCACCGATGGTTTGATCAAGTAAATCCTGCCAGATTGTCTCGCGTTGCTCTTTGAGTTCTGGGATTTCTGCTTCGGCCAATTCGCTCATCTCTTCGTCGTCGCTGGCGGCTAACTCTTTTGCCTCCTCGATCTCCGAATTCAAACCCTTGAACTTTCGGTAGATCGTGGCAAGTTTGGTGAGCGAGCCGTGTTCCCGGGCGATGGCCGCCAGTTTTGCCGAATCGGCAAGAACCTCAGGATCGGACATTTTCCGCTCGAGTTCTTCAAATCGATCGAGCTTCTGGTCGAGCATCTGGCGCATGGGGTTTCGCGTTCATGCAAGAAGGATGTAGGGACGATAGATTCCGTTCCAAATCGAGAGCGCAGCGAGCCGATGCTGGCTGCGGGCCGACGAGCCTGGGAAAAAGGGCTACGACTTGGCTTTCTTCTTTCCCTTTTGCAAGCTGGCGTAGGTTCCGTTGGCGAATTTGGTCTGGAACTTTTCGATTCGGCCGGCGGTGTCGACGTACTTCAGCTTACCGGTGTAGAAAGGGTGGCAAGCGTTGCAAATGTCGACTTTGAGTTCCTTCCGCGTGCTACGCGTCTGGAATGTGTTCCCACAACCGCAGGTGACCGTCGTGTCGAAGTAATCCGGATGAATGCCGTCTTTCATTTGATTGATTCCTGATGGCTGACACGAGCCTCGGTGATGGTAATCGGGCTAATACCGGACCAGTCCGGTGTCAAAGCCCCGTATTTTACCGTCGAGTACATTTGACGGCAAGCCGGCTCGAGAATCGCGAGTCACGTATCGGTTTTGCCGGATCCGAGTCATGGGGCCGAGTCATGGGGCCGGTACGGCGGCTGCGAAAAACGGCCGTATTTGAGCAATGAAAGCGCCGAATTCGGCTGGTATTTGCAAATTCGCGGCGGGCAAGCACGAAGGCCGTGACGGATGATAAATAAAGGAAAGGGTAGTCCGAATCGCTGTCGATCCGTTCGATTCCGTGCCAGTAAGTCAGCGATTTACCGGCTGCAGTTTGCACGTTCAGGCGGCGGTGAGAGATTTGAAGTCGATGAACCCCCAGCAAGCCCACTTGATCGCGAGGCAGTTTGCGGATTCGAGCCCGATAAAGCCCGGGGAACGTCATTCCGTAAAACAGGCCGAGTGTCACGACACCGATCGCTCCGCAACTTCGGGGAGATATTTGCCAAACGGCGAGTCCTATGACCATGAGGCTGCCAGTTATTGGGGGCCAATGCCGAAGGTCGTCTCTTCTGGCAGCGACTGTATGCAAATAGTGGTGTCGTGTGAACGCGAGCAAATCGTCGGCTCGCATTTCCTATGGGATCATTCATTGATCGCCTTGAAGCACAAGCCGGCCCGGTAGAGGCGGGCGATACGGAGGGATTGTCGTCAAACCCAGAGGGTGAAGTCATGAGCAGTGCGGCTCGATAACAAAACTATCGCATGAAGTCTGCGTGCTTAATCTCGTTGGGGGAGGGAGTGAGTTCCACAAAAAACTCGGCAATCGCGAGAGGGATTTCGCCATTGCCGAGCAGGATCGTAAGAGTGGACAGCTGATGCTAGGCGGACTGTTGTTCCAGTTGTTCGCTAAGCTTACGGACTGCCTCTTTCAATTCCTTCATCTCTTCCCGTAACTCTTGCACGGCTGCTCGACCACGATTGGGGCTGGCAGAGACGGGTCTCGACGGAGCCCGTTCAGGGCCACGTCGACCCCGGTTCATGCTTCGCTCCGAACGCTCCGAACGCGCCGAACGCGCCGAACGCTCCGAACGCGCCGGGCCACCTCGTCGTGCCGAGCCACGACCCTTGTTACCTCCGGGGCGTTGAGCCATTCGAGCGGAAGGCCCTCGTTGGCCGCGATGTGCGTCACGAGACGATCGTTGACGGCCTGCTTGTCTTCTGTCACCACCGCGACGAGCCCGATTGGATTGATTCCAGTCGCCTTGATTGCGTTGTGCCCAAGGGGGGCCGCCGTCATGACCACGCTCCCGACGCATCTGCATTCTTTCCCGAATCTTCTCGACTTGTTCTTGGGAAAGATTGCCAAACGGAGGGCCTGACTTGCCACGACGCATCGCCGGGGGGCCGCCGGGTCCCGTGCGGTGTGAACCTCTTCCGTTGTGCTTGTTCGCTTGTTTTTCGTCGCGATCGCCTTTCTCGGCGGTCAGTAAAGTGGACTCGGAATCAACCGCATTGGTTTCAGTGGTCTGTTCGTCTGTCGATCGTTGGTCGTCTTCGTTGGCGTTTGCTGTGGAGATACAACATGCAATCAAACCCGCTCCGATCAGTCCGTTCATCAGCCTTTTCATAGTCTTTCTCCGTATCGAATTCTCTCGGCGAATGACGCCTCACGGTTGGTCATGCCTAACCCCAGGGCATCTGAAGATCCAAACCTATTCGGTTTTGGTTGCGATAGTATTAGAAACACCGATCGATCCTCTAGGTTTCGACCAATATGATTCTTTTTTACCGGAACTTGCTGGCGACACGACTTTATGCCGGATTTGCCACCCGACACAAGGGTTCGGATCAATGTCGCGGTCATCGTCGAAGGGGATTCGATGAGGCTACGGCCCAAGGTACGAACAACATCAGCGGGAGCCAGGCTGCAAGCGCTGGTGCGAGCAAGTAGTTCGCACCCAGATTTTGTGCTGCCAAAGTTACGATAAAAAAGATCACCACGATCGCCACACAAGAGCCGGCAGCGATGAACACGTTTCGACTCTCTTTGGCCAGGACCACGGGAAGGCCAAGGAATAACAAAGTCAAATCGAGCAGCGGTTGTACCAGACGGGAGTGAACGGCAACTCGAACGTCGGCGCCAAAGTTCATGCTTGGATTGGAAAGTCCCGTGATCAGGTCCTTGGTCGATGCAAATTGACGCCACGCTCTTCCGCCGGTCAGCTGTCCGAATGTTACGTCGCTAACGACGAAACATTGGGAAGGTTCGAGCCAAGGTGCATCGCGACGAGTATAAATCAAGGTTCTGCCGTCGTGACGGACGCCGTCGAGTTCGTCGATTTTTTTCGGGCTGGTGACTCCGTTGAGCAGATAGCCCGCGGGTAGCTCGGGAGTGGCTGGTTGACGATTGGCACTGGACGCAACCAGTTGGCGACTAAAATAGGACATGCTCAGCGGCAGTCGAAATGCCGGGTTGATGATCTGTCTTTCCTTCTCGATCCCTTTTTCGCCATCGATCAAAATGTCAGTCATGTGATCGAAATGGGCAGAGAGCGGCGTGGCCGATTCAGTTGTCCAGTCGCGTACTTTTTGGCTGAGTTCCTCGCGTAGATCGGGAATTACCAGTTCGCGATTTGCGATGCTGAGAACCGTTACGATCATTACCCCTGCGATCACAGGCCGTAAGATGCGCCAGCGGGAAAGGCCGGCTGCCATTAAAGCAGTCATCTCGTTATGTCGTTGGAGCCACGTGACCGTGAATACGGCCGAAATTAAGGCCACGATACGACCTATGAGGTCGAAGAACCACGGTACTCGAATCGCGTAGTAGCGGCCGAGCGTGATGAACAGACCACCGTGTTGATCGGAAGCGTCGATGAATTCATTCAGGTTGCCGACGAAGTCACCGACTACGTAAATTCCCGTCAAGCATAGAAAGCATAACAAAAAGACTTTCGCAAACACGAAGAAAACATAGCGATCGATCAAACGCATGCGAATCCATTCCTTGAGGAGATTCTCATCGGACAATTTTGACCGTGATTGTCATCGGTCAACTGTCTTCTCCCATATTCTCTGTTGGGTTGTCTGACTTCGCATCGAGCTGGAAAAATCGTCGGGTGGGTCTGCGAAGTCGAACAGCAAAACTAAACTTCTTGGATCGTTTGTGCAATCGCTCGCGCGAGTGCTTGCACTCCTTGTTCAATGCGTTCCGGTGTTTGGACGCCAAAACTTAGACGCAGGGTATTTTGCCGTGCAGGGATGCCTGTTTCGGGAAAGGAATACTCACCCGGTACGTAGATCACACCCTCTGCAATCGCGCGCTCAAATAAACGGCCCTCGAGCCCTGCGTCGATCTGCTCTGGAAGTTCCAGCCAGACATATAATCCGCCTTGCGGACGAATCCAGGTGACGTCCGATAGCGGTGCTAGCCAGCTGTCAGCCGCCTGCAGCATCGCATCTCGTTTTATTCGATAGGCTACGCGGATTCGTTCAATGTGAGCGTCGAGTAATCCTACCTGAAGCACGTGGTGCATTAAATGCTGATTGAAATTTGGGCTGCCAAAGTCAATATTGCCTTTTTGATTGCAGACAGGCTCCACTAAATCTGCTGGCAAAATTCCCCAGCCGACTCGAACCCCTGGCGAATAGCTTTTTGAAAAGGTGCCAGCTGCAATGACATGTTCCGTCGTGGGATCGTAATGAATCAGGCTGGGAGTATCGTCTCCCTCATATCGAAGTTCCCGATAGGCCAGATCATCCAGCAGATAAATATGATGATGAACGGAGAATCGGTGGCAGATTTCGACGATTTGTTGACGCCGTTCCGCCGCCAAGGAAACGCCTCGTGGATTGTCGAAATAGCTGATCAAATAGATCGCCTTGATGCGCGAAAGCTGTCCTTCACGTTGCCAATGCAACAAGCGATCTTCGAGTGCTTCGGGAATCATTCCTGCTTCGTCGGTTTCAATCCCCTCTGTTTGCACGCTCAGATTGTGAAGCGTTCCCATGAAAACAAAGTAGGTGGGCGAACTGCAGAGTACGACATCGCCGGGGTCCAACAAAGTCTCGGCGACCAACTGCAACAATTGGTTACTGCCTGCGGTCAACACTACCCGGTCAATGTCTAAGGGGGCTGCTTCTGCTTCGCTGAGCGAGTCTTGCACTTGAAATCGGTCCAAGATGGCTTCACGTAGCGGTGGGTAACCCGATGTGGTGCCATACTGAAGAGCCTCACGCAGTGCGTCCTGGTTGGCGCACATCGCTTGAAATGCATCCGCGGTAGCTTGGCATGGCAAGGACTGTTGGTCTACAAATCCGGCCGCCAGTGAGATCAGGGAGGGATTTGCCAGAGCATGCGACATGAGTTGGCTGATTGGTTGGCCGTGGGAAAGGGCCGCTCGTCGACTCAGTTGGCGAATTGGGTCCGGGCGCAAAACTTTTGAGCTCTTATTTTTCATCATTTCGCAGCAGATCCGATTCTCCAAGCTTGAAAGCGAGGGAATTCATGAATGAGGCGATTTTTTCTGGAAACGGCTGATCCTCGTTATTTCGTGCCCGGCTGTACGCATTTGCTAAAATGCGGCTAGGATAGGGACAAACGCAGGCGGAGGAAGGTTCACCTTTGTGACCTACAATACAGGCTCTGAAAACTCGTGTCTTTGCCAATACGGCGTGGAATCCGGGATGCATCGACGATTCGGAGCGTTGCTCGACTTGTTATTTCCGCCGGTTTGCACGGTCTGTGACGCGCCGCTTGCTGCTGAATCAGGCCAACTGCAGCTATGTCCTCCTTGCCGCTTGCAGCTAATCAACAGAAAATCAAATGGGTTTTGCCGACGCTGCGGCTTACCTTACTCGAATTCTCAGCCGATGGGACTGAAATGTCCCAGTTGCCTGCGGGAGACTGATTTGCTGGATCGCATCATTCCGTTGGGAACCTATGAGGGAGAATTGCGACGAGCGGTGATTCGCGCCAAACGGATCAGCGAACGGCCTCTGGCGGCCACGATGGCGGTATTGCTAGCCGATCATCTGGTCCAGACCGTCCCCGCACCGTGTGCGGACGTTGTGATTCCTATTCCGAAGTTTTGGATGAAACGGCTTATGCACGGAGCAAATAGTTCTGAAGTTTTGGCGGATGTGGTCGGTCGTCGGCTGAAGATTCCAGTCGTTCCGACTGGATTGGTAGCCTGTCGGAAAACGAAGAAACAAAGCTTATTACCCGTGGCTGGTCGCCGCATGAATTTGAAGGGGGCCATGCGGGTTGGCTCGGGTTACGACTTTCGGGGCGAACGCGTGCTCGTCGTGGATGACATCATGACGACCGGTTCGACGGCGCGTGAAGCCGCACGAGTCTTGTATGAGAGTGGAGTAAGAAGTGTCATATTGGCGGTTTTGGCGAGAGCTACGGCTGAACGTCGGATGAAGATGAAGAAGCAAATAAGTGAGGTATCTCCTTGGCGAGATCGAGAAGATAAAGCATGACGAGCCGTTCCAAAAAATCTGTCTCTGTTTCTCGTGGTCGTCCTTTTCGTCGATCTGTTCTCCGTGGTTTGGCTGTTGTTTTACCTCCGTTATTAACCATCGTAATCTTGCTGTGGATTCTCAACACAGTGCAGGATTATGTGTTGACGCCGATTGAGATTGCGGCGAAACACGCGATTACGTGGGCCAACGATGAAACTCTCACTGTCGTGCCGGCGTCGGCCAAATTGGTCGGCGGTAAAGATCGCTCAAGCGAATTCATCTATGAGGGTCAGCAATTTATTTCGATTGGCGATAAGCAGTGGATCCCGCTTTCGATCTACCAAAGGGTTCGCCAAGATCCTGGGTTGGCAATGCCTGAAACCAGTGAGGGGTATTACCACCGTTTTATTGAGTTGACCTATCTGAAACGCTCGGTCGTATTGCCGGTTTTCATCTGCTGCTTTGTGTTGCTGTTGTATTTTCTAGGACGGTTTCTTGCCTATGGCATGGGCCGGTTTATGTACAACGCGATGGAGCTGATCATCAACCAACTGCCGATCATTCGTACCGTTTACACTTCAGTCAAGAAGGTGACAGACTTCGTTTTTAGCGAAAATGAAATGGAATTTAACCGCGTTGTGGCCGTTGAATATCCTCGGAAAGGACTCTGGTCGCTGGGGTTTGTGACAGGTGAGGGGATGCGTTGTATTGCGGAGGAAGCGGGGGAACCCGTGTTGAGTGTTTTAATGCCGACCTCGCCAATGCCGGCAACAGGTTTTACAATTACGGTGCGAAAGAGCGAAGCAGTCGATCTGGACATTACGATCGACCAGGCCTTTCAATTTATCGTGAGTTGTGGTGTAGTGGTGCCGATTTCACAACAGCATCATCAGATTGGTGAAAACGTGCAGGCATCCATCGATCAGCATTTGTCCGCGACCGATCTGGAGCGTCCGCAGATGGATGAGCTGTCCTAGCCCAAATGATCACTTTTGGATCGGGTGTTGGGGGGACGACTGTTCGATGCCAATCAAACCATGTGGGCACTTATTTCTGTGACGCCCGAAAAACTAATTCTGTGTGCCGTTTGCTTGGCCTTTGGCTCACTGGTTCAATCCGTTATTGGCTTCGGAATGGGTGTCGTGGCGATTCCCTTGCTCGTTTGGGGTGGCTTCAGCCTTCCTGAAGCAATTGGTATGGTGTTGCCGAATGTGCTGCTCCAAACGGCAATGAACTGTTGGCAGAATCGTCGGAACTTGCCTTGGGCTGATGTGGGAGTCATGTTTGCCTTGCGAATCGTCTCCATTCCGATCGGGGTGTTCGTCTTGCACTATCTGTCGGATTCGGGAGAAAACTTGACCCGACAGATCTTGGGTTTCGGTGTTGTCGGGATGTTGGTTGTGCAGCGATTGGCAACGCGTACGGAGATTCGTTTGCCCGATCAGGTTGGGGTTTTTCTAGCGGGAGTTACCAGCGGATTCTTCGCTGGGCTGATTGGGATGGGAGGCCCACCACTCGTCTGCTGGGTGTTGGGGCGGGGCTGGTCGACGGATCGTCAACGTAGCTTTCTGTGGTTGAACTTTCTATTCATCGTGCCCATTCAGATTCTTTTGATGTATGGCGCCTTTGGCTCTCGTCTCGCGGTTGCCATGTTGACGGGAACAACTCTCTCACCCTTGGTATTGGTTGTCGCGTGGTGGGGCGCTCGGCTGGGAAACTCACTTTCGAAAGAAAGATTGCGTTTGATCATGCAGCTGTTCTTGCTGTTGATTGCCGTGAGACTCATTTTTTGGGCTTAACGTGTCTGCCTGCCGGCGGCTCGATGTCGAGTCGGTTATCGAAAGCTAACAACCCCGCTCTAGGTGGCTCGGTCAATCGCGTCCGATCGTGTAACATAAGCGAGGATTTTGAATTGTGCTCCCGATCGCAACCAGCGTCGATCGAATACCGGGGAGATGGAATTCAATCAGCTCATGATCGAATTGAGAGAACTTTGACCAACCCCAAGAGACGCGGGAGAATTCGTTGGTGAAACACGCTTCTAACTTGACGCTTCGCTTGGGAACTCGCTCCAGTGCTTTAGCGCTGTGGCAGGCGAACTGGGTAACCGAGCAACTCACTGCCTTGGGCGTAAATGTCCAGGTTGTACACATCAAAACCTCTGGGGATGTCCGCTCTGGACCGATTGGCCAGCTTGGTACCCAAGGCGTATTTACGAAAGAGATTCAACGGTTCTTGTTGGAAGAACAGATCGATTTGGCGGTTCACAGCTTAAAGGATTTGCCAACCGATACCGTGGCAGGATTGGACTTGGTGGCGGTGCCCACGAGGGAAAGTTCTGCCGATGTGTTGGTTTCTCGTGTTTCTGATTCGCTTGATTCTCTGCCAGACGGAAGTCGGATTGGAACCGGGAGCGTGCGACGACAGGCACAATTGTTGGCCATCCGCCCCGATTTGGCGGTTTGTGAAATTCGCGGTAACGTCGGCACACGATTGCAGAAACTGAAAGAGGAACAGTATGACGCACTCATACTAGCCGAGGCCGGTTTGCGACGATTGGGTCTCGAATCGCACATCACACAGATTATCCCCCCATCGGTGATGCTGCCTGCGGTTGGCCAAGGCGCCTTGGGAATTGAAACTCGTGCTGCCGATGACGAAACGCGTGCTGCGGTTGAACAACTGAATGATCGTTCCACCTGGCAGTGTGTCCTGGCAGAACGAAGCTTGCTGTCGGCGCTGCGCGGTGGATGTTCTGCGCCTGTTGGCGCCTTTTCGGCCCTCGACGGAGACGCATTAAGTCTGCAAGCAGTCGTTCTAAGCCTCGATGGGACAGAGCGGATTTCGAGCGAGCAGCAGGGCGCAGTCTCCGAAGCAGTGACGCTCGGGAAAAGTGTTGCTGATTCACTCTTCAAACAGGGGGCCGAGCAATTACTGCAATCGGCCCGTGATAGCTGACAGCATGGAGCAGCATTCCGTCGTTACAACGGGTTTTCCTTGCAGTGTTTGCCACTCGATGGTCGATGATCCGTTCTGTCGGTACGGATTGTAACTGTCGTACTCTTTAGGTGAGCAGATTATGGAATTGATGACCGCCCGTTTTGGATCCATCGCATTCGGTACCCATGAAGTAATTCGCTTCGAGCGAGGGCTCGTTGATCGAACGGGAGATCGTCACTGGTTGTTGCTAGGTGATCAGGCTCATGAGTCTTTGAGCTGGCTTCAAAGCATCGCTCACCCGGAAATTGCTCTGCCAGTGGTGTCGATCACCGAATACGCCGCTGACACGCCTTTATCGTTGCCGACGGGTAGCGTGGAGCTCGCCAAGATCGATGTCCGAGCACCGGTTATCGTTGTCAGTCCGATCATGCGATCTGAGGATTCCATTTCGATCAATTCGGACATGCCGATCATCATTGATCCAATCCGCCGTCGTGGCGTGCAGGTTGTGCTTAACCATGAACAGTCCGCGCAACATGAATCGTCGGAGCAGCCGGCGCCGCTGCGACAATGTGCGTAGTAGCAACGCTGTCGGCAAAATTTCTTCTCTCGCACGACGCTCGTGTTATTCTGGGCAAGCTACGTTACCGATAGTTGATTCTAACCCCAGAGTGGTTGAGTTATCGCACCACGCGATCCTGATCGCGTAGTTCGAAATCATCCTGAAACGGGATCGTTTACGATTTTTGTATTTGGCGCTCGTCCTCCCGGTTTTGAGCGTCGATTTTACTCCCACCAGGTACATGCAGCCGTGGCGTGAATCGCGGTTGCCTATAAACAGGAAGGAGCCAACGATGCTGGTCCTTTCACGCCACCGTGATGAGAGCATAATGATCGGTGATAATATCGTGATCACCGTGGTCGACGTTCGCGGCGACAAGGTTCGCTTAGGAATTGACGCACCCACGGATATTCCGGTTCATCGGCAAGAGGTATACGACGCTATCCAGCGTGAGAAAAATGCCAAGAAGGATGCGGCGGTCAGTGACTCTGATCCTGCGAGTTGAAACAGGTCTCGGTTCTGCCCCGATGAGCTGGTGAACGCACCTGGTTCTTCGGGAAGATGAGCGACCGAATTTGACGAGTCTCGCCGCTCGTCCGTCGCCGGACGGACGATGACTCGAAGGATTCGAGATTGTTTTCGCGCGGGTTGAAGCTGAGCGTCCGGATCCGTCGGGAAAACCGAGCGTGCTATCGTTTCTGCGATAGAAAACGGCTTCTTTTCCTATTCTTGGGGCCTCTAGCCTTGCTTGGCAGAGAACGTCTCCCTTTAATGAGACGTGCCGTCCCAATATTCCCTGGCTCAACTGCGCCATTGGCCCGAGCAATCGAGGCACAAATCGGCCCATCTGGGGCAAACGGATTCGTTTTGAGATGGCATGGGGCATCTCGTGTGTGGAAAACGCAATTCTCAAATCAAGGAATCCTATGAACTCGCCTCACCAGAAAGAAAAAGAATCCACCTTTCGCAGTTTGTTGCCTTTGGTACTTGCGTTTTTGCTGGGGGGCGGCGTGTTGGCGGCGCTTTCGGCATTGACCATGGGATTTGTGGGCGTGATTGTTGCGGTCGTGTTTGGTATGGCCGCATTTATTGCGGTCCAATATCTGATCTGGGGTTGGTGGCTGGGGGATGTCATTCGGCAAGACGAAGCGGCGCGCAAGTCGTCCGAAGGAAGAGAATCGGATTCGTCACTGAAGTCTCGTTGAGAGCGCAAAAGTCAACGTTTTACCGTTATGAAACTGAGAGGGCCCATGTCGGAATCTTGGAAAACGGAGATGGACAACCAGTTTGATCAGTTGGAAGATCGGCTGATCAACTTTCGCCGGCATTTACACCAGCATCCGGAACTTTCTGGAGAAGAACGCGAAAGTAGTTTGCTGGTTTATGCCAAGTTGGGAGATGAAGGTTTTTCCGTCAAGCTTGGCCACGAGGGATTGGGGGTAATCGCTGATTACGCGACCGATCATGCGTCTGAGAAGTTACCCATCTTTGCCATGCGGGCGGATCTCGATGCACTTCCGATACAAGATGAGAAAACGGTGGCGTACCGCAGTTCACATATGGGGATCATGCATGCTTGTGGGCATGATGTTCATACGGCCATCGTCAGCGGTGCAATTTTGGTTCTCAAATCGCTTGAACAACAAGGCAAGTTGCCCTGGCCGATTCGAATTCGAGCGATTTTCCAACCCGCCGAAGAAACTTGCGAGGGTGCATCACGTATGATCGAATCCGGCGCCCTCGAAGGAGTTGCCGCGATCATGGCAACCCACGTCGATCCTAGTTTGCCGGTTGGGCGAGCAGGAGTTCGCAACGGAGTGCTGACCGCCAGTTGCGATGAAGTCTTGATTCAGATTCGAGGTCACGGTGGTCACGCGGCCAGGCCCCATGAGTCGAAGGATCCGATTTCTGCTGCCGCGCAACTCATCAACGCCCTTTATTTGCATCTGCCGCGAGTGACCGACAGCCAAGATGCGGTCGTTGCCACCTTTGGACAGATCAGCGGGGGCCGCAACTCGAACGTGATTCCGGAAAAAGTCGAACTCAAGGGCACGATCCGAACTCTGAATCTAAGAGTGCGTGAGGAAGCCAAGCAGCATATGATGCGAATTGCCCAAGGCGTCGCGGAGACGACGGAAACCCTCATCAAGGTGGATTTTGGTGTGAGTTCACCGTCGGTCGTGAATGACGCGACAATCATCTCCCAAACTCGCTGCGCGTTGGTCGAATTGTTAGGGGAAAGTGCGATCCATGAGATCGCCAGACCAAGCATGGGAAGCGAGGATTTTGCCTTTTATTTGGAACGTGTCCCTGGCGCTTTGGTGCGGCTTGGTTCCGCAGGGCCAAGCGTGGAACCTACCGCATTGCATACACCTAATTTTGATGTGGATGAAGGCGTAATTCGTGTTGGAGTTCGCCTACTCGTGCATCAGGCAATCGAATGGTTTCGACCTAAAACGTCGAAAGTTCAATCGTCATGATTTTCGAATTCTAAGCGAGGCATCGATGGGAAAACTAAGCTTCAACGGAAATGATCATCCCTCCTTGGGTGTGGAAATAGAACTGGGGCTGGTCGACATCGATAGCGGCGACCTTTCCAGTTCGATTCAAGCAGTCTTAGCTCAATTGGACGAGCAGACCTTGTTGCGGTGCAAGCCGGAGCTGATGCAGTGTTGTTTGGAAATCAACACAGGAGTCTGTCAAACGGTTGACGATGTCGAACGAGACTTGACCCGAGATCTCCTCGTGGTGCAGGAGACCGTCGAGCAAATGGGGTTGGGATTGTGGTGGGGGGCAACCCATCCATTCTGCTCATGGAGAGATCAACAGGTCATGCCCGATCCTCGATATCAAGGACTCGTCAATCTGCTCCAAGACATGGCTCGACGCCTCGTGACATTTGGGCTGCATGTTCATGTTGGCGTCGATTCGGGCGACAAGGCTGTCATGATCTGTGATCGAATCATGCAGCACTTGCCAACGATACTTGCCTTGAGTTGCAGCAGCCCCTACTGGGAAGGTCGTGATACGGGATTGCACTCCCATCGGTCAAAAATCATGGAAGGTCTGCCGACGGCCGGTCTCCCAACGCTCATGCGCAATTGGAGCGAATATGTCTGGTTGGTCAATCATCTCATCGATACGGGATTCATCAATACCATCCGAGAAATCTGGTGGGACGTTCGGCCGCATCATAACTTCGGAACGGTCGAAGTTCGGGTTTGTGATATGCCGGGGAGCCTCGAAGATGTGCTGGCATTGACCGCCTTCATTCAAAGTTTGGTCCAGGCCTTGTCGGATGAGATCGATCGAGGAACCTATCAACACGATTGCCACCCGATGATGGTGCGGCAAAATAAATGGCGCGCTTGCCGGTTTGGAAACCAAGCCGAACTCGTCAACTCCTACACCTACGAAGTGCAAAATGTGAGAGACCTCGTGTTCTCGATGACTGACAGGTTGGCGAAAGTCGGCGCGTCGTTGGGATGTGAACATCACTTAAGACATGTGCGACAAATGGTGGATCGGCCAAGCTGGGCAGACAAGCAGAGGCAAATCTGGAAAGAAAGCAGTGACCAACGCGAAGTTGTTCGGCGCTTGGTCGCCGAGTCTCGTGTTAAGATACCAGGTTAGGGCGACGTTCACGCGGAGAACTCGTGATGAGCCCCACGCCTGTCTCCCGAGGAGACTGTCAGACGCGTTCTTACTTTGGCAGGCCAGCCGGATCAAAATAGGTTGGCTCTTGGCCCGGCTTCCATTTGATATTGCAGCCGAGACTAGGCTTTTGCTCTTCCGGAATTGTTTCGCCTCGCAAGATTGCATCGAGTGCTTGACGGAGGTCCTTGCCAGTTACCGGAATTTCGTTTTTGGGGCGACTCTCGTCTAATTGGCCGCGGTAGATGAGTTTTTGATCCTGGTCAAAAACAAAAAAGTCCGGTGTGCATGCGGCCCCATAGGCCTTGGCCACCTTTTGTGTCTCGTCAAACAGATAGGGAAACACATAGCCACGGCTTTCTGCTTCATGAACCATTTGCTCAGGCGAATCCATCGGATGGCCCGACGTATCATTCGAATTGATACCGACGAAGGCGACACCCTGAGACTGGTACTCGGCCGCGAGTCCGGCCAAGTGGTCTGCCACATGAATTACGTAAGGGCAATGGTTGCAAATGAACATCACTACCAATGCCGGGGCACCCGGGAAATCCTGGTTGTTCACCATTTGACCGTCCACGTTGAGCAGCGAAAAACCTGGAGCGGCCGTTCCTAATGGCATCATCGTACTGGCTGTTCGAACCACGGTCTTGGATCCTGTCTCGTTAAGTGTGTGCGGAATCGTGAAATCTGTTCTCGAGCATCGTAGCTTGCCCCTTCGGATTTCGAAAGCCGAGGGGCAAAGTCGCGGGGAAATATTCGATCTCTTTTGAAAATTTTCGGCGATGGATCGATTTGCTATCGATGTTCTATGTGATCAAGAAAAAAATATCACCGATTGCGCCAGCACAGTAAATGTAGGAGTTATCTAATTTTCGATTGTGAGACGAACGAGACTCGTTCGACCCCACGGGTTCTCGTGACCATTTTTTCGGCGATCTTCCGCCGGTAGAGTTTGGTTGTTTTGCCTGTCTTACTACTTGAAGATCTGTCGAATGATGCTAACTTGGTCGACTCTTACTGGAGATTCATCGCAAAATGAAGACGATCGGTGTGACAAGAAACGTGGCCGATTCCAGTAATTAAAGGCTGAAATACCTCGCCAAGTCTGGCTTTAGGTCGAACAGACAGCTGCTCGTTGTAGCTGCAACGAAGACCCAAGGTCTTTTTGAAAGGAATGCACCCATGCAATTGCTGCTTGTCAATTTGATGGCAGCGACAAGCCTCGCTGTATCGGCAACCGGCGATCTCGATTGGTCGACTCACTACGGAAATGCCAAAGCGAAGGCGTCACAGTCGAATCGGCCACTGCTGGTGATCATTGAAAACCCAACTGTCGCCGCTGATCGATTGGATGACTCGGCGTTAGTGAAAAACAAAGAACGTGTTGCGATTGTCAAAAATTACGAGCTCTGCCGCGTCGATGCGTCGACAGCTTATGGCAAACGCGTTGCGGCTGCTTTTGGAGCAAAATCGCTCCCTTACACAGCTGTCACCGATCGATCTGCTCGTTACATCACCTATCGCAGGGCAGGGAAAATGTCCGCTGACCAATGGGCTCAAGCGCTTGGCCAATCTCAACGGATGAGCGCCGTTTTTGACAGCACCAATTGGTCGACCGGCACCTATTGCTCGTCGTGAGTACGCTAACGCGCTGACCGAGTTTCGGTCACAACTTGCGGATCGATTTGATCCCGAAAAGATGGGTAATTTATCGTAATCTTGAAGATGCGGATTGGGTTGATTCCCAGTCCGCATTTTTTTATCGCGAGTTGCCCTTTAGCGTTTTGGCTTTTGCGTATAAATACCGAGCGGGCTAGCGATTTTCACGGGTTGGAAAGTGGCGGATTCAACAGCCTCCCATAAGGCTTTTGGCGAGGGCGTCTTTGATTTTTGTGGAGTCACAATTGCGAGCCCCTTTTTGTAGTTGGTCTTCACGCTGACCACGCCGGGGACTGCGTAAAGTTTGCCCGCAATCTTCTTTGCGCATGAATTGCAGTGCATGTCCTTGACGTACACTCTTGTGAATTGAGTTTTCGCTGCCTCTGACTGTGACAGCATCAGGACAGTTGCCATCAACAAAGCAACCGCCGTTCGGATGGCGAAGGTATGCATGCCTGCGAGTCCTTAATCTACGTGACGGATAACGAACAGTCTCATTCGTATTTATCGGCAGGAGTTGCTCGGCGGATCAGTCTTCGCTTAGCTTTCGGCCCGCGGTAGCGAGCATTGCAGGCAGGCAGGTGCATTCACCCATGCAAATTGGAATCAAAGACTCTCACTTTCGCCCAGTTTTCTCTCTGTCCTTCGATAAATTCATTGTGGCGTGGAGCGACTTGATACTTGTCGTGAGCTTCACGGCTTTCAAAAACGAGGTTTAAGGCGACGTCAAACTCTTTGTCATTCACGTCACGATCTGCGTCGGCTCGCAGGCCGGCGGAGAAGTAAACGGTCCCGTCGTGTCCAGAAAGATATTTCTCGCAAGCTTGAACCAATCCCTGACAGGCTTCTGGGCTTTTGTCTTTGAGTGAAAAATAAACCATGTGTGAAAAGTGATTCGTGGAAGCCAACGGAATACTCCTAATACCTTTGAGTGAATGAGTAAATGGAATGGTTCAATGCACAAAGGGTTGCCTCAACAGTCCGAAAAGAGGTTTGAACTTCGTATCTGCGAAGCCTGCGGGGGGGTGCCTTGAGCGGTGACGAATTCACAATTGTCGTAGGGCCTGTCGTGGACATCAAGCCTATCAAAGGGATTTGCGATGCGCAAGAGGCGAGCCGCAAGGGCGGATCGATCCGTTCGCAGAAAGAGTCGCCCCACCATTGGCGATTGGGGCGACGATTGTTTAGATTTAGCTAGACGGGGCGGTTGGGGTCACGAAAACGGCCGCCTTCGTCATCCGAAATGTCATACCGTTCTTGATATTCCTCGCGTTTTCGACGATCGAGGCCTGCTCGTTCCAGCAGGGACTTGCCGAGTATTTCCCGCGTTCCATCGAGTTCAGCCGGGTCGGCGGGCGGCGGGCCTAATGCGCCCAAATCGGTTGGCGAGTAGATCAATTCATAGGCATGTTTGGCAACTGAAACGGTATCACCCGGATCAACCCGCTTCTCGGTGATTCGTTTACCGTTGATCTTGGTGCCGTTGCGGCTGTTCAGATCTTGCACAAACCAATATCCATCCCTTAAGGTGAATTGGCAGTGATGGGCGGAAACATTCGCGAACCTGAGCCGAATGTCGCAGCTCTCACGCCGCCCAACAAGCAGACTTTTTTTTAACAGCGGAATAGGGTCTCCGCCACCCACTGGAACCATCTCTCCAAACATCGCATTCACGCCTTGTAATTGAAAAAACGCACCTAGTTCAAAGCAGCAAGTGCGGTAAATAGCAAACCCACAATCTTAAACATAGTTTCACATTAAATTGACGTCAATCAATCCACATTCTGACCGCTCGAATAAACAGGCTTTTGATTGGCAAAAAGCTGGCCTGCCCTATTTTTCATATGGATTCTATCTGCGTCAGCGATTCGGTCAACGTGTTCAAAAAGTGAGCATTGACGCTGGTTTTACCTGTCCCAATGTGGACGGCACCGTCGCGATTGGGGGCTGTACATTCTGCGACAACCGCAGTTTTAGCCCCAGTCGAAGAATTCCACGGCAGGGGGTGCTAGATCAAATTGACGAAGGTATTCGCCGGCTGAAGCGTCGTTACACATGCGATCAGTTCATGGCTTATTTTCAACCAGCGACGAATACTTACGCACCGGTGGAAAAGCTCCGGCCGCTCTATGAGGCTGCTTTGTCCCATCCAAAGGTAGTCGGTATGGCGATCGGTACCCGTCCGGATTGTGTGCCCGACGATGTGCTTGAGCTGTTGGAGCAGGTCGCCGGCCAAACCTATTTGTCGGTGGAATATGGCTTGCAAACGATTCATGACCGCTCTTTGGATTGGATGAATCGTGGGCATCATCATCAAGTGACGGTCGATGCGATCCAACGAAGTCAGGGTCGCGGATTTGAAATTTGCGCCCATGTCATGCTCGGCTTGCCCGGTGAAACGCATGAGGACATGATGGCGACGGCTGATGAAGTTGCCCGACTTAATTTTGACTCAGTCAAAATCCACAACCTGTATGCCGTTAAAAATACATCGCTCGCTGATCAAGTGACTGCGGGTGAAGTTCAATTAATGGGGCGAGACGACTACATTCGAACCGTGGTCGATTTTCTCGAGCGGCTGCCACCATCGATGATTGTTGAACGTATCAGTGGTGATGCACCTCCCGATTACTTCGTTAGTCCAAGTTGGTGTTTGGACAAATCTAGCGTCCTGCTGGGTTTGAAAAATGAGCTGGCTGTGCGGGGCACTCATCAGGGTAAGTCTTACGCCAGCGATCGCTAATTGCGTCGTGCTCGGTAACGGCAACTAGGTCGCTGGTGCGGCCTTTGCTCGCAGTAAAAGATCGGCAGGTTGACCGCTTCGCCAAGCCACCAACCGAATGATTAGGTAGATCGCCATCGCAATGTTTCCCAGCGTCATAATTAAAATGAACCAGACAATCCGTTTGAACCAAGTTGATTCTCGATAGGCCACCCAAGCGTAGAAGGTCAGGAATCCAAAGTAGGCGTCTGCCAGCGTGGCGATGAACCAAGGGTAAGACATGAGTTCGCTGCCCGCATCCAACATGCTGCGATCGAGGCTGGCCCAGCTGGTGATTAATAACATGCCGGCTAGAATGCAGCAGAACATGACAAGAAGCAGACTTCGCATCATTTGGTTTCCTGATGAAGCTTTTTTACACAGACCATTTTGACCTACCGCTTCCTCCGCGGCACCGTTTTCCGATGGCCAAGTATTATAGGCTGCGAGAGCATTTGGCGAGCGGGGCTATCGCTGCCAAGTTAGAATTCTGTGAACCGCCGTCGGTCACGGACCGACAACTCCAGTTGGCACACGATCCGGTCTATCTGCGGAAGATTGTGGAAGGTGAGTTATCGGAGGTGGAGGAGCGACGGATTGGCTTTCCCTGGTCGACGCAGATGGTGGAGCGTTCGAGACGATCCGTGGGGGGCACGCTATCTGCCGCACGCGTGGCGTTGAAAGAGCGGATTGCGATCAACCTTGCCGGTGGTACGCATCACGCATTTGCGAAGAGTGGACAGGGCTATTGCGTCTTCAATGATACGGCAGTGGCAGCTCGTGTGTTGCAGTCTGAAGGCATGGTTCATCGTGTTTTGATCGTGGATTGCGACGTTCACCAGGGAAATGGTACCGCGTCGATTTTTGCGGAAGATCCTTCTGTCTTCACCTTTTCCATGCATGCGACTGGCAACTATCCGTTTCGTAAATATGCTGCCGATTTAGATGTTGCTTTACCCGACGGTACGGCCGATCAAGAGTACCTCGATCGCCTGGATCGATCTTTGAACCTCGCTTTGAAAGAAGCTCGGGCCAACTTGGTTTTTTATATTGCTGGGGCGGATCCCTACGAGGGTGATCGCCTCGGTAAACTGCGGCTCACAAAGCCCGGTTTGATCGCCAGAGATCGGATGGTGATGAGTCGGTGCCGTGATTGGGGAGTGCCCCTGGCCGTCGCGATGGGAGGAGGATATGCCCGGCAAATTTCCGATATTGTCGAAATCCACGCCAACACGGTGGCGGTTGCCCTGCCGCTGTGTTCGTCTTGAGTCAACCAACTTGCGAACAATGAGTCGCAAGAGCCCCTCTGATTTCCATTCAACAGGAGTGAAGATCTGTGGCAAATCGCAAACCAGTTGGTGAAAAATGAGAGTCTTTTGTCGAGCGGCTAATTCGCGAGGCGAAGGCCGAAGGTGAGTTTGATAACTTGCCAGGATTCGGCAAGCCTTGTGCTGCAATCGACGAACCTTTGACTGCCAATGATTGGCTCAACAAGAAAATTAAACGCGAACGGTTATCTGCGTTGCCTCCTGCACTCCAAATCAAATACGACATTGAACAAACCCTTGGCCGACTCCGTCAACTGAATTGTGAATCGCAAGTGGTTCGGCAGCTTGAGCTGCTTAATGAACGAGTTCGTTGCGCTAATTTGTCGTCAACTTGGGCCCGGCATCGACAGCAATGGAAATTGACATCTCACGGTATCTTGTTCGTTGGCGAGCGGGACGTTGTTAGTTTGGGTCGGATTGGGGCCCTAGCCGAATGATTTTTACCAGCGGGTTTTCAATTCGAATTTGCACGGGATTTGAGAAGTTTTCGTTCGCGATGTCGGTGATCATCTCAACCAGTTGATCAGAGATCGGTTTTTCACTGTCGATCACGATTGTTACGCGATTGCCTTCGCGCCTTTTCGCCTGAACGATCGCTCCCAAACTGACGCCTGGTGTTCGATCCATCAGCTGCCGAATGTTCTGCGAGAAACGGTCCGGGAGTTGCTGTTTGGGGATTGATTCATAGATTCCCAGCGCTACAAACAGGAGGACGAGTCCGATCGCCACGCGCAGTGATCGCGATTGAAAAGCTCCGTGCGCGTGACTGCCTCGAATGCCGACCGCTAAAAAACTACAGGCGGTTCCCAATACGATGGCGACGATATTGGTGAGAAACAAGAGGCCCGATCCGATCGCCAAGTGCCACTCTCCGAGGGGAATGCTTAAACCAAGGGTCGCAATGGGCGGCACCAGGGCTGCTGCGATGGCGACACCCGGTAATGCGGAAAGTAAATTCGGCCGTCCGATCGCGTAAGCAGCGGCCATGCCACTAATCAAAGCAACGATCAGGTCGAGTACGCTCGGTGCACCCCGAGCCGCCATTTCTGGCGTCACGGTGATGCCAGGCCAGAGCCAGCCGACCGTCAGACCCAGCGCAACGGCGAGGAAAAATCCTCGGATGATTGACTCGATCGCACTACGAAGTAATACCAAATTACCTTGAACCAGAGACAAACCGGCTCCGAGAAGCGGCGTCATGAGCGGTGCCACAAGCATGGCACCGATGACCACTGCGGACGAATTCTGAATTAGCCCACCTGTCGCGATCAGGGTGGATAAGCAGACCAAGGCAATAAAATCAAAATCCCATTTTGAACTCGATTGGATTCGCTCGACCACCGCAATCCGTTGCGCCCGTTCTAGTTGCGGCACGCCGTGACGTAATGCGCGGTCGATTGAGGATAAGACGCGGCCAGCAAGGGGGGTGGACGAACGCACTGAGAGGACCGCGGGGCCCTCATCAAGCGAGAGCAGGTCTTCTGATAGACCCCGAGCAAACCACCGGTGCATCCGACCATGGTAGCGCGATCCGATTATGATGACGTCATACTCGTTTGTGATTGAGCGAATGCCGTTTTGAACGCGGCTGTCCAGGACAACTCGCCGTTCCACTTCGTTCGCCTCTTCACCCAATGTTGCTTTCAAGCGACGATCGAGGATTTGAGCTCCCACTTGTTTGGCGTATTCATCGACATTGGGTTCGACGTAAACCGCAGAGAGCTGTGCTTGGTACTGGTCGGCAAGTTTTTCCGCAAGGGAGAGCGCTGTGGCAACGTGAGCTCCTGCGCCTGTAGGTACAGCGATGGTCGAACATTCATTCATCGGGACTTTGCCGACTCGAATCTGAATCACTTCACAAGGTGCGTCACTGACGATTTCGTGAATGATTTGCCGATCGAGAGATTGATCGAGGTCCTTATTGCCTCGCCGCAGCAGGATCGATTTGATCGAAGACTTCGCAATCTCTTCACAAATTGCCTGGGCTGCTTTCGGCTGTTGAAGCTTGATGATTTGAAAGCCAACTTTGTCGTCTGGTGCGGAGGCGTCGGCGTCTGGGACATGCACACAACCCGCTTTTTTTAGATCGCTTGCGATCTCTTCGAATGAGCCCCAGTCGATCCCTTGGCTTGGATCCGATTTGGAAGGCAAACCCACTTCAGTACGCTGAACTTGTTGGCCTTGCTGACTCAAGGAGAGGATCAACAGGGATTGGCTTCTCAAACGGGCCAGCCATACTGCCCAGGGCAGCATGGCAATCGCGTCTCGGTTGTCCGAAACTACCAGGGCGATTGACATCTTGCTATTCTCGCTGGTTCCGGTCGGTACTATTCCATTAGTCTGTTGTGCGACATGCTAAGCGATCCGTCGCCAACGTGCCAGCAGAGAGACAGCTGAGCCTTGTGGACATCTGTTAGAGACTGCTGTCTGCGATTCCTTCCCGATTGCTCAGATCCTGAGCGAGTGCCTCGGCCAGAAATCGTCCTGTCGCTGATTCAGGGTTTTCAGCAACCTCCTCCGGCGTTCCTTGGCAAATGACTTCACCGCCTTGGTCTGCAGCCCCCGGGCCGAGATCAATGATGTAATCCGCCGTTTTCATTAGCTGTAAATTGTGCTCGACGATAATGAGAGAGTGGCCAACGCTGAGCAACGCTTCAAAGCAGTCGAGCAGCTTGACAATGTCGGAGAAATGCAAGCCGGTCGTGGGTTCGTCGAGTAGAAAGAGTGTGCGATTTCGTTTTGCGGATGCCAAGTAACCGGCGAGTTTAAGCCGTTGTGCCTCTCCTGCAGAAAGCGTGTTTGCGGGCTGACCCAGTCTGAGATAATCGAGTCCGACGTCCATCAATCGCTTGAGGCGTGTCTGCACTTTTTCTTGGCCGCGAAAAAAACTAAAAGCTTTCCGGACGCTCATTTCCAAGACGTCCGCGATATTCTTGCCACGATAAGTGACATCCAGAATTTCTTTGCGATAGCGTCGACCACTACATTGAGAGCATTTCATGTAAACATCGGCCAGAAACTGCATGTCGATCTGAACGAAGCCATCGCCCTGACAGGCACCACAGCGGCCCCCATCGACGTTGAAACTGAAATGCCCTGCGGAATAATTATGTGTGCGGGCTTCGAGTGTATCAGCAAATACAGCTCGAATTGCGTCGAAAGCTTTAATGTAGGTGACGGGATTGCTGCGAGGTGATTTCCCGATGGGACTTTGATCGACCAAGATCAGGTCGTCAATTTGGCCATCGCCGAATACATCGTCATAGGGTAAAGGTTTGTCTGCATCCTTTCGTTTGCGACGACAGAGGGCTGGGTAGAGCGTGTCTTGAATGAGTGTGCTCTTGCCAGCTCCACTCACTCCAGTGACCAGGCAAAGGACACCAAGTGGGAAGTCAACCGAGATGTTTTTTAGATTGTTGCCGCGCGCCCCTGTCAGGCGGACCTTGCCATGCGTTGTCGGTCGGCGACGTTCCGGAGCCACTGATCCACGCCGTCCCGTGAGGTAATCGCCGGTCAGGCTTTGTCCGGGTTTTAGCATCTCTTCGGGATTGCCTTCGAATACGATTTGGCCACCATTCTCACCTGCGCCAGAGCCGACTTCGATGATGTGGTCCGCACCACGCAGGAAGGTTTCTTCGTGTTCGACAACGACAATCGAATTGCCCCGATTCCTTAACTGGCCGACCGCACGGAAGAGCTGCTCGGTGTCCTTGGGGTGAAGACCAACCGATGGTTCATCCAGGACGTACAGCATGTTGACAAGGCTGGAACCCATCGCTGAGGTTAAGGCCACGCGTTGCATTTCTCCACCGCTCAATGTCTTTAACGGACGGTTTAACGTCAGGTAGCCGACTCCGACGGTGTCCAGGTATTGAAGTCGAGCCTGGACCTGTTCCAACATCATCCGACCCACGGTTCGTTCTCGTTCGTTCAGTTCGAGGTCCGCGAAATACTCGATCGCTTCTTTGATCTTGAGGGCCGAGATTTCTGCCAGATTTCGTTCTCCGACGCGTACTGCTAGCGCCTCGGGACGAAGCCGGGCCCCTTGGCAGTCAGGGCAGGGGCGTGAGCTGCGCCATCGACTCAGGAAGACGCGTAGGTGCATTTTATACTTTCGCCGTTCCAACCAGGCGAAGAAACCTTGCAAACCTCCAAATTCGCGTTCCGGAACACCTTCCATGACAAGCGCGCGCTGGGGCTCCGTCAGATCTTGGTAAGGAACGTCGACGGGTAATTCGTAGTCACTTGCCAAGGCAAGTAACTCTTGAAGTTCGTGTTCGTAGGCCGGTGTGTTCCAAGGCGCAATCGCACCCTCTTTGAGTGATTTCTGAGGCTCTGGGACGATCAGGTCCATATCCAGGTCGATCAGATTTCCAAATCCTTCGCAGGTTGGACAGGCACCGAGCGGACTGTTGAAACTGAATAACTGGGGTTCGAGTTTTGGATATTCGATCTGACAATTCTCACACATCATCTTCGAACTAAAACCCAGGCGATAATAAGATCGGCCGTCAATGGTCTGTAAGCTCTTGCGATGAAATCTCGTATGCGTTGCCACCGGATTGTTGTCTGGATCAGCATTGGAAAGCACAAAAGCTAAACAACGGCCGCCACCATTGCGAAAAGCCGTTTCCAACGAGTCGCGAATTCGTTGTTCAGGAGAGTCACTGGTCAAACGATCCACAACGATGTGCAGCCAGTTCTCCTGGTTGCCATTGACTTTTAGCTCGCCCAGATCGCTGAGATTGCATACGGTGTCGTTGTGGATGGCTCGTACGTATCCGTCGGATTGAAGAGCTGTAATGACACTTTCAGCAGGCTCTTCCTCACCAATGCTCGGCACAAATGAAATCATGTAGCGTGTGCCGGCGGGTAGTTGAGTGAGTATATTTGCAGCGCTTTCAGCCGTATCGCGGTGCACGGGTTGGGCGCAAGAGTGACAGATCAGTTGACCGACGCGTGCAAAAAGCAAACGTAGATATTCGTGTGTCTCTGTCGCAGTGCCAATCGTCGAGCGACTCGAGCGAGAAGGTGACTTGTGAGTCACCGCGATTGAGGGTGGAATGCCGTCGATTCTTTCGGCCGCCGGCTTGTCCAGCCTTTCCAGAAATTGCCGAGTGTAAGCCGAAAAACTTTCGATATACCGTCGTTGGCCCTCCGCGTAGAGCGTGTCGAGTGCGAGGCTTGTTTTGCCACTGCCACTCACGCCGCAAATGACTACCAACTGACGATGCGGGATCTCCAGGTCAACCTTTTGAAGGTTGTGAACCTCAACTCCGCGAAGCGTAATATGTCGGGCAGACAAACCGTTCGTCCCTTTCTGCCACGAGCGTTCGATGACGGGTAATCCCGTATGATAACGGTTGATTTCACAATCGGCTAGGGTTTGCGACTGCCCGGGTCAACGCGCAAGCATGATTTGATATAATTGGACGGGTCGCCGAAAATCGGCTGCCAACAATTAGGATGCGGGTATTCAGAAATGGTAACGCGACTTTGTTGACTCGAATCATTTAGTAACTGCCTATGTTGTCGCGCAAAAAAAGAGTAAATCCTTTCTACGTACTTCTGGTGATCGCCGGGGTTGCGTTTTGCTTGACGGCCTGTGCTTACGGTGTTATGGCGGTGAAAGAATTGCATGCTCCGCGGGCGACGGCTGCTCAAATTGCTGCCGATTCACAGTTCGTCGCCTTGATGGACGAACATGGCCCGATGGCGATGTTAATCGAATTGGCCGTTTTGGGGTTCGCAACGGTGGCCGCCATCGGTACCGATCGATTTTGGTCCGGCGAATCGTAAGCGAATCAAACGATGAATCTTTAACAGATCGATGTTCGGGAGATTGATTGATGAAGGTGAAGAATTCGCAATCGGTGGAATCACAGGTCGTCGATATGGAAGGTGCTGCTGGTTGCACCGTGCGCTGGTTAGTCGGCGAAAAAGACGGTGCACCCACATTTGCCATGAGGCAATTTGAAGTGGAACCGGGAGGGCACACACCCAAACATCATCATCCCTACGAACACGAAATCTATGTGTTGGAAGGGGATGGGCTGGCACTCGAAGGAGACCAGCAACATCCGCTCAAACAAGGCGATGTGGTATTGGTAAAACCTGGTGAGGTGCATCAATTTCAAAACACAGGGACCCAACCAATGAAGTTCCTCTGCTTGATCCCCAATTCGGCAACAGGCAAGAACGTCACCGTGGTTCCTGAGTGTGGAATTGAAACGCCCAGCCAATGAGCTTTCTCGAGGAAATTAAACAGCTGCGCGATGAAATTCGGCAGCACGACCACCAGTATTATGTCAAAGCAGGGCCGACGATTTCGGACCTGGAATATGATCGGCTGCTAGAGCGTCTGAAGCAACTGGAGTCTGAGCATCCTGAATTGGTGACAGCCGACAGCCCCACGCAGCGCGTGGGCGATCAACCGGTGGGCTATCTTACTCAGGTTGACCATCGCGTTCCGATGTTGTCGATCGACAACACTTACAGCGTAGAAGAGTTGCGCAAGTACGGTGAGCGTATTGTCAAGTTGTTAGATGGTGAGCAGCCGGAATGGGTCGTCGAATTGAAAATCGATGGTGTCGCTGCTTCGATTGGCTACGAGCAAGGACAATTGAGCTTTGCTTTGACCCGTGGCAATGGTCGCACGGGTGACGATATCACGCACAATCTTCGCACTGTGGGCGATGTTCCGCTGAGACTCATCGGCAAAACGGTTCCTGCGATGCTAGAGGTTCGTGGTGAAGTGTTCATGATGAACAGCGATTTGGTTCGTCTTAACGAACGGCAGCAGGCGAAAGGCGCGACGCCCTATGCGAATACTCGCAATGTGACCGCCGGAAGTATTCGGCTTTTGGACCCTCGTGTTTGTGCTGAACGCACGTTGCATGTGTTTTGTCACGGGGTTGGTTATGTCGAGGGGTTGAAGGCAAAGACGCACATGGAGTTTCTAGATGAAATCCGTGCCTATGGTTTGCCGGCAACGCCTCATGTCAAATGTTTCCAGTCGATGGATGCCGCGATTGAATATTGCGAGCAAGTCATTCAAGAGCTGCATGATCTTGACTTCGAAGTCGACGGCTTGGTGTTAAAAGTCAATCGTTTCGATCAACGAGAGCGTCTGGGATCGACTTCAAAAAGTCCCCGTTGGCTCGTTGCCTACAAGTTTGAAAAATACGAAGGGGTGACCCGGTTGGAGGACATTCGTGTTCAAGTGGGTAAGACAGGAGCGATTACTCCCGTCGCTGAATTGTCCCCGATTGAGTTGGCTGGCACGACGGTAAGTCGCGCGAGTCTACACAACGCGGAAGAAATCGAGCGAAAAGATGTGCGCGTGGGCGACGTGGTGGTGGTGGAAAAAGCGGGGAAAATAATCCCTCACATCGTTCGTGTCGAAAAGCACGAACGGACGGAAAGCTTGCCACCGTTTAAATATCCAATCGTATGTCCCGAATGCCAAACAGAACTCGTGAAGGATAAAGGTGGGGTTTACATTCGATGCCCCAATCTTTATTGCGCCGCACAAGTGAAAGAACGAGTGCGTTACTTTGCCAGTCGCAATGCGATGGACATCGAAGGGTTGGGTGACAAATTAGTCGACCAGCTGGTTGGTGGGGAGTTGATCGCCGATTACGCGGATCTTTACCGACTCACGCTCGACCAGCTATGTGAGTTGGAACGGATTGGTGAAAAGAGTGCGAAGTCACTGTTGACCGCGATTGAATCGAGTAAAAATCGTGGATTGTCCCGACTGCTGAATGCTCTTTCCATACGACATGTGGGTGCTCGCGTTGCTACCCTGCTTGCCGAACACTTTGGCGCTATGAATTCACTGCAGGCCGCTACGGTGGAAGAGTTGAGCGAAATCAACGAAATTGGCGAAATCATTGCCCAGAGCGTCTTTGAGTTTGTCCACCAGGAATTCGGACGGCGGTCAATCGAGCAATTGATCGAAGTTGGTGTCGAAATGCACGTTTCCGAATCATCAGCCGCCGGTGACAGTTTGGCAGGTAAGACGTTGGTGGTTACCGGGAAATTGACTCAATACTCGCGAGATCAAATTCATGAAATGATTGAAGCTCATGGAGGAAGACCCTCGTCGAGTGTGTCGAAAAAAACTGACTATCTGGTTGCCGGCGACGATGCCGGAAGCAAACTGGAAAAAGCACAGCAGCTGGGAGTGCAAGTTTTGACCGAAGCGGAATTTCAATCGCTGCTCAGTCAAGACTAGGCTCTCTCCATCGCCGCAAGGCGTTGGGCCTATGGGCCCAACGCGAATTAAAGCTGGCGGTTGCAAGTTCGCTCACTTGGCCGAGTCGATCTTTAGCTCTTTCAGCTTCTCGATGATCTGCTCACCATGAGAGCCTGCTTTGACTTGCTTTTCAATCGCCAGAAGTTCTCCGTCTTTGCTGATGAAAAAAGTCCAGCGCCGGGGGAAAGCACGGCCATCATCGGTGACGCCGAAGCTGCGTGCCGTGTCTCCTGCTGGGTCGCTGAGGATGGGATAGTCCAGGTCGAGTTCTTTTGCGAATCGGGCGTTATCTTCAGCGCTGTCGCAACTCGCAGTGAAATAAGCGATGTTGTATTTGCGGAGGGCTTTACCGCTCTCACGGAGCGATTTGCATTGGGCCGTTCAGCCACCGGTAAACGCTTTCGGATACCAGGCAATCACGACTGCCTGTTTTCCCTTGAAGTCCGATAGCTTGTACGTCTTTCCATCACTTCCTTTTAACTCGAAATCGGGAACCATATCCTTCACCTTGATCGGAGTCACCTCGGCCGTGGCAGAGGGACTAAATAAACTGGCTGAAAAAGCAACGAGTCCTATACTCAGTGCAAAACGCAACATCGCGTGGTCTCCTCAAAAAAGGATCGCTTTACGACGGAACTGTCTCCGCCGGCGGTAAGCAGTATAAACGTCTTAATCCAAGCTGGCCAATCAGATCGTCTGATCTTTTTCTCGTCCGATGCAGATGACGTGTTGAGAGTCATTGGTCTCTGCTAGGGACACCCTACCCATCTGAGATGAATTTCGTCAGATTCAGGATGAACGACTCTTTTAATAACTGGCCGTTTTCCGGAGTGACGGTGCCGGATTTTGTCTCCCGCCAACTGGTGACGAGGGCTCCTGGTCATTGGTGGCGAGGCGGGCGGCTTGAATGACTTCAAATCGGGAAATGAAGCCAAAAACGTGCTCAGCTTCCACCGAAGGAACTTGAAGTAGTTCGATCCGGATTTCGAGGCTCAATGTCTGATTTCTAAATTTCGTCGATGCGTTGACATTGGTTTGTGCGGCCTTGTGAACGCGATGAATAGATTTGTGTGGACCCGAAATGTCGCTTTGTTGTTCGCGAGTTGCGCTTGCACAAGATGATTGCTGCCAATCGGTTGACGACGACTGCTGAGATTGAAATCATACGGCGTTCCATGGATCGGAGTCCTCTGCCTGTTATTTAGCTCATGCTTCCGCGAAGGATGTATGAGTCGCAGGGGGGCAGCGGATGGAAATTCCCGTCGGAGCGGAAGAAGTGTGTTTCCTGCCGATCGGATCGGTATCGCAGTCAGTTCGGAAACGCTGTTTGCTTTTCTAGAGGGAAGAAGCTGCATCCGATCCATGGGGGGAAATCAAGCTGCTGACTTGATTACCAACCCTACTTTTCTGTCGCGATGGCCGGCTAAAGGAATTATATTGACGAACGTTGCTGGTGTTCGTTTCTGACTGCGGTTGGAAAAGGGGCTGGCGTATTCCGCGAGAAAAAGATGGGTTCATGAGCTTACCCCAGTCCGACGGTTTCGTTTCAACTGCCAGCTATCATTTAAGGAAGACACGATGCAACGTCATGGAATAACACGTCGTCGTTTTGTAAACCTAACGGCATTGGGGGCAGCCTCCACTCTCTTACCGATCTCCGCGTTGGCCGACGAGGACGCCTCTGAACCATTGCGGTTTGGGGTGATCGCCGATGTTCACAAAGATGTGATGCATGATGCGGATCAACGATTACGCTTATTCGTCGAAGAAATGAAACGTGAAAAGGTGGATTTCATCATTCAACTTGGTGACTTTTGTGTGCCCATCGATGCAAACTTACCGTTTCTCAAAATCTGGAATTCCTTTTCAGGTCCCCGATATCACGTGCTGGGCAATCATGATACGGACGGTGCTGGAGATCATCCGGACCGGTTCAAGCGATCTGAAACGGTCGAATATTGGGGGATGGAAGATCGTTATTACTCGTTCGACAAGCAAGGGATTCACTTTGTGGTCTTGGACGGAAACGATCAGGGGCCGGGCCAGCAACCTTATTACCGCTGGGTTGCCGAGGATCAACTCAAATGGCTCACAGCCGACCTCGAAAACACCCAATTGCCGACGATCGTTTTCGTTCATCAAAGTCCCGAGCGACCTGAAGATGGCGGTCTGGAAAATGGCAAGCAGGTTCAGGAAATCCTTGAGCAGGCAAATCAGAATCAGGCGCGTAAGAAAGTTGTGGCTTGTTTGAGTGGACATCATCATCGAGACTACCTGCGCCAGATTAATGGCATTTTGTATTCTCAGATCAATAGCGCCTCGTATTATTGGTTAGGGGGCAACTATCTTAAGGTTCGTTACAGTCCTGAAATTGATAAGGCTTACCCCTACATCAAATACACGGTTCCTTATCAAGACCCACTTTTTGCAGTCGTTACCTTGGATAGGGCACATGGCTTCCTGCAAATTGAAGGGCGTCGTACTGAATTCGTGGGGCCATCCCCTTGGGAACTCGGCGCGTCTCGTGAAGAACTGGATGCTGCCACCTTAATGCCCAGAATCTCGAATTGGAAAACCCCTGTCGGGATGATTTAAAGAGATTGATAGGTAATCTTGTTGGACGTGAGATGAAGTGGGTCAATAAGTATTCTCCCATCGCCTCACGCGATTGGTGACAGTTGAAAACACGACGACCGCGAAGTAGGAAATGGAATGAAATGTCGACTCGTTTTTGTCTTGGTAGCTGTCAGCGTGTTGGGCATCTTCGATCATGCAGTCGCCCTGGAAGGACTGATTTGGCGCCAGACCGATGAATTAATGGCTGCCGAAGCCTTCCAGGCCGCAGCTGCTGACGCGAAATACGTGTATGCCATCAGCAGTCGAACGGTGGCCAAATATGATCGGTTGACGAAACGAGAAGTCGCGACGAGTCGCGGGGATGCAGCACATTTGAATAGCGGTTTTCTCTGGAAGGGGAAATTACTGTGTGCCCATTCGAATTTTCCGCGATTACCAGAACAGAGTGAAATCAAATCGCTCGACTTGAACAGCATGCAGTTGTCGACCTTCCATCAGTTTTTACAGCCGCCTGGTAGCCTCACCTGGGTCGTTCGTCACGCCGGACATTGGTGGTGCAATTTTGCGCATTACGGTGCGAGGAACTCCGAAACCTTGTTGATTAAATTTGATGATGATTGGTCTGAGAAAGAACGTTGGACCTACCCGATTGCGCTGATTCGACAGCTCGGTCGCTTTAGTCTCTCCGGTGGAATTTGGCGAAATGAACAGCTGATTGTGACTGGACACGACCGGAATGAGTTTTATCAATTGAAGTTACCTAAGAGCGGCGACGTGCTGCAATGGATCGGAACGCAGGAGATACCATTTACGGGACAAGGATTCGCGCAAGATCCGTTGACGGGTGGATTGATAGGGATCAATCGAGCCAAGCGATGTGTCGTGTTTGCTGAAGCGGAAGATAAGTCAACGCAAACTGGAGTTCGTATGCCTGATCGCGGTATTTGCGCTCACCGAGGTGCGAGTGATACGCATCCGGAGAACACTTTGGCGGCGTTTCGTGAAGCGATTCGTCTAGGCGTGGCGATGATTGAGTTTGACGTCGCGTTTAGCAGCGATGCCAAGTTAGTACTGATGCACGATGGAACCGTCGATCGGACCACGGATGGAACCGGTCCTGTCTCGGACTTGACCTTGTTGGAACTCAAGAAACTTGATGCGGGTTCCTGGAAGGGGTCCCAATTTGCAAATGAACGGATTCCCACGTTGGAAGAAACTCTTTCGATCATGCCAACCAACATCTGGCTAAATGTTCATCTCAAGGGGACGCCCGAACTTGCGGCCGCTGTCGCTGCTGAAATGATTGAAACTGGCCGGTGGAATCAGGCCTTTTTGGCATGTGGGACGGAAGCGGCTCGTGCCGCCCGTCATGTCGACAAAAGAATCAAGATTTGTAATATGGATCGCCAGGCAAATTCGTTGAATTACATTCGTGAAACCATTGCCATGAAAGCCGAGTTTATTCAGCTGTTGGGAGGCGAATCCGTCGATCCTGATCACACCGCGTTGTTGAAGCAACATGGGATTCGTATCAATTACTGTTGCGCGAATGAAGCCAGTAAGATTAAGTCACTCTTTCGGTCGGGCGTCCAATTTCCACTTGTCGACCGAGTTGCTGCGATGTTAAAGGTGGCTGAACAAAGCGGTGTCAATCGCGTTGGAACGCAGCGACTCTTTCGTGGCCCATCTCAGCCCTAGTTTCGGTTGGGTTCGCTAATCAGATTCGCAACACAGTATCCAACGCACTTGATTGCCGGCTGTACCTGAATTCTACTCCGCGGACACGATCATCCATCACTTTGGAATCCGGTCTAAGAGACCCCGCTTGCGTGCTGGATCGACGCGAGTGATGCATGACAGAGTTTCGTCGATCGCTGCGAAAGTCTTCAGGCCAAACCGTACCGTTTTTGCGGAGGATTGGGTGGCGGAAATCTCATTAGCGAGTTTGTTGAATGATTCCCTCGATGCCAGCTGCCGTAGTGGAAGTGGTCGGATGATTGACTCGGCAATGCGTACGCGGTTCTCATCGAGTTCCTAGGTGTTGGGTCACATTTTCGATTGTTTCAGATGTCGCTGCTGTTTTCTGAATTCCTGCCACCGCATGTCTGAGGATCCGACTGGAAACTGTGGCATCGGATCAATGTCGCACGACAACTTGTTTTGCACTTTCGTTTGAACTTGTTTCGCCTTAACTGAGAACCCATCCCAGCAACGTTGGTGCGATCAGATCCTGGCCGAAGCGTTGCTAGTTGATCTGAAGGATTTTCCAGGGTGGGGCGATGGTATTTGCTCGTAGAGCACCCGCCTCCTCGTAAAGGCCCGCAGACACTTACGATGAGGTGGCCAAAGCGCGAAACATGAACGGAAGCACCGCGATCAAAAGAGCAATGACTCCCAGCGGACGCGTCAAACCTCGCCAGCTTCGATTACCATCCTGCCACGCCGAATGGACGTGGTTGATTGACGACAATGTTAGAAATACGAGGAGTACGGAACAGATCGCTGCTTCGGCTTGGGGGCCCCAGTTCATGGCAAAGACGGCAAGGCTCACGATGGCTACTGAGAGGTTGTTGAATGCGGACTGCCGCTGGTAGGGACCCGGATCTGAGTAACCGGAAGCCGATGCACCTTGTTTGCCAAAAAACAGACTTTCGATCCCGGTCATTCCGGCGATTGAGGCCACGACACAAACCGATAGCCAATGGAACGCTCGTTGCGGATCGGACGGTTCGCGAAAAGCCAAACAGAAGCCAATGAAAACACCGCTGAATCGTGCGATTTCAAGAATTTGACTGACTCTCATGTTTGTGTTTTTCATTTCTGGGGCGCAGGCCGTTAAGGACAAAAATCTAGCGTCAGCATCCTTCGTTTTCAGCCCGTTTGCAAGGTCTGGTACGCACTCATCGTGTCTACCAGACCTCGTCTCGTGCGAGTTTCTCGTGATCTCTCGGCAGACTGCTTTCTCCCGCAGTGCTTTGGCATCACTCTGATGTCAGCTCGTCTGACCCCAAATTTAGCTTCGAATTAGTAAATCCCTGTCACTCATAAACCGCTGGCAATCTCCTGTCACTTACAATCTGTTGTTTGTGGCAACCTATCAACCGTTTCAAAGTAGTTCTTTCGGATTACTCTCGGGGCGAGAGGCGTGTCAGGAATGTTTGTGAATCGCATCAAGGGATTTTGTGATTGCAAAACTGAAAGAGAAGATGCAAATTCGTCTGCTTCGTGACGAAAGACAAGTCTAGAGATTAAAGACAAGTCTAGAGATTATCGCGAGCGAGAGGATTTCATACTTCAATCTTGTCCAGAATGATCCTTACTGCACAATGCCGGGTGAGCGATTTTCAACAGAGATGTAGTTCATCACGTTGAGATGCCGGTAACAGTAAACTTGTGCTAAGCGAGAATTCCATCGACTAACTTACCGTGGACGTCAGTCAGGCGGTGGTGGCGACCTTGGAATTTAAAAGTTAACTGTTTGTGATGAATTCCCAAGCAGTGCAAGATGGTAGCATTCAGATCGTGAACATGAACAGGATCTTGGACGATGTTGTAGCTGTAATCGTCTGTTTTCCCGAAGGCAGTGCCTGCTTTGATTCCAGCGCCTGCCAGCCAGACTGTGAAGCAGCGAGGATGGTGGTCGCGTCCGTAGTCATCGGCGCTCAAGCGCCCCTGACAGTAAACTGTTCTGCCAAATTCACCTCCCCAAATAACCAGCGTGTCTTCCAGAAGGCCGCGTTGTTGAAGATCCTTAATCAGACCGGCGGAAGCGCGGTCTGTGTCTTGGCATTGAGTCCCGATTTTTTCTGGTAACTGAGTGTGTTGGTCCCAGCCACGGTGAAAGAGTTGGACGAATCGTACATTGCGTTCGCAAAGGCGTCGAGCAAGCAGACAATTGAACGCATAGGTTCCCGGTTTTTTTGCATCTTCCCCATAAAGATCAAACGTATGAGGCGATTCGTCGGAAATGTCAGTCAGTTCCGGCACCGACGTCTGCATCTTGTAGGCCATCTCGTATTGGGCGATCCGTGTGCTGATTTCGGGATCTCCCGATTCAACTAGTTTTTGTTCGTTGAGTTTCGCTAAATCGTCGAGGAAACGTCGCCGAAGATTCGCATCGAGTCCCTGAGGATTCGAGAGAAAGAGAACCGGATCGCCCACGGATCGAAACTTAACTCCCGCATAGCGAGTGGGGAGAAAACCACTCCCCCACAACCGCTCGTAGAGGGGTTGGCCGCCACTGCCGGAAACCATCGCGACGAAGCTGGGCAGATTGTTGTTGGCGCTCCCCAAACCGTAGGAAAGCCAGGATCCCATGGACGGTCTGCCGGCAATCTGAGAACCGGTTTGGAAGAACGTAATTGCCGGATCGTGGTTAATAGCTTCGGTGTGAAGTGATTTCACGAAACATAATTGGTCGGCGATTTTGGCCGTATGGGGCAGCAGATCACTGATCCAAGCACCAGATGCCCCACGCTGTGCGAAGCGAAACTTGGAGGGTGCCACGGGAAAGCTTGATTGTTTCGAGGTCATGCCCGTCAAACGTTGGCCCTGTCGAATCGAATCGGGCAGTTCCGTCTCTCGCAGGTTGGTCAATTTCGGCTTGTAATCGAATAAATCAAGTTGCGACGGAGCACCTGATTGAAATAAATAGATGACGCGTTTTGCCTTTGCCGCAAAATGAGGGGCATGGGGGAAATCGCCGTCGGCGTCGGTCGGCGATCCCTGTGCTGTGCTGGCATTTAGTAATGAGGTCAATGCGGCCACGCCGATGCCGGTTTGACCAAAGAAGTGGCGGCGCGTCGTCGTGAGCAAGTGGTTCTTCAGGGGATGCATGAGTTATTCCTTGGTCAGGACTTCGTCCATGTTCAGGATTAAGCTGGCGACCGTTGTAAGTGCGGCGACTTCTTCGGCTGTTAAAATTTTGTTTCGCGGGAATTCACCAACGCCACAGAGTTCTTCGGCAGCTTGTGGTTTTGCACAGAACGCTTGGTAATAATGCTGATGGCCCTGCAGCAAAACCTTTAATTCAGCTGGGGTCGGTTCGCGTGCTGTCGCCTGGCGAAACATCGTTCGAATTCGTTCTGTGGGCGTCTCGTTGATTTTGACCATGACGCTTTCTGCGAAGACACGTGCTGCTTCGACAAATCCTTTCTCGTTCATTAAGGCCAGAGCTTGCAGCGGTGTGTTGGTACGGGAACGCTTGACCGTGCAGGCTTCGCGGGCGGTTGCATCGAGCGTCACCATCGTGGGCGGGGCGACGGTGCGTTTCCAGTAAGTGTAGAGGCTGCGACGATAGAGATCGTCACCGTGTGATTGTTCATAATCCGTGTCGGTGGCAATTTCTTTCCAGAGTCCGGCGGGTTGGTAGGGTCGGACCGATGGCCCTCCCAAGCGATGTTTCAAGAGTCCGCTGACTGCAAGGGCTTGATCTCGCACTGTCTCCGCCGGTAAACGAAAGCGGGGGCCACGCGACAAAAGTCGATTGTCGGGATCTCGAGCACGCATTTCGGGAGTTGATTGGGACGATTGCTGATAAGTTGAGCTCATCACGATCAGCTTTTGCAACGCTTTTACGTTCCAACCGTTGCCAACAAATTCAGTGGCGAGCCAATTTAATAACAAAGGATGGCTCGGTAACTCGCCTTGCGCTCCGAAATCTTCTGTCGTACTCACAAGGCCAATGCCGAAATACATTTGCCAAAAACGATTGACTGCCACTCGCGCCGTGAGCGGATGATTTCCCGAGACTAACCAGCGGGCAAAGCCAAGGCGATTCTTAGGGGCATCGGCGGGTAGGTCGGGAAACACTGCAGGAACGTTGGCTGCAACGAGCGCGATTGGTTTGTCGTATTGCCCCCGAGAAAGGATGTGCGTTTGGCGAGGTGTGGTTCGTTCTTGCATCACCATCAAAGTGGGGATACTCGCAAGAAAATCCTGCCTGGATTTTTGAAGTTGCCGAAGCCGAGCGTGCGCTTCGCGTATCGGTTCAGGAGCCAGATGTTGAATAAAGTATGCCCTGAGTTTGGCGATCTGTACCTTCGTGCGTTCGGCAAGAGGGATCGCCAGGATTTCGGCAATTGTCTGTGCGGTGGCGACAAGTTGCACTTCCGTGGCGGATAGGTCTCGTTCGTAGAGTCTCACGTCATCAATGGCACCAGAAAAATCCTGGCTGCCACCACCGATCCGTACGGGTTGTTCAACGGCCGCAAAGGTTTGATTAATAAAGTCTTGGTTTACTTGCTGTGGTTCAAGTTGACCGTCAATGTAGATTTTGATCCCGTGGGATGTGCGCGAACCATCGTAGGTAATGGCGACATGTTGCCATTGATTTAAGGTAAGTTGACGAACGCTTGCGATGCGAATCGAGTCGTCGAGCCAGCGTTTGACTAGATTGACTTCAAGTTGTCCATTCTGTAGATGCACGTAATAACCATCAGATTGCGCCTCCGGTGTCATGCGAGAAATAATCGTGCCGGTGTCTTGGGTAGGAAATATCCAGGCCGACAACGAAAAACGATCAAAGTAACTGAAGTCGGCGAAGTCACCTGCATCGATGTGGTATTCGCCATTGAATTGAGCACTTTGATTGATAGGCCCTTGGACAAAGCCTCCTCCGGGGCCATTGAAGCCTGCTTGATGAGAGCCAGTAATATCGTTTTTTACGTTCCCGTCCAGCCGGAAATGTCCAATAAGGCCTTGAGTAACGGTCCAATCACTGGCGATTTTTCGGTCAACCTTTGATTCCCATGCAGCAAGTGCGGAATCCAATGGTGCGGACAACTCGTCGACTGCTTGTAACGATGTCTCAAGTTCTCGGTCAATGTTTGCAAGTTGTTTTCGTTGTGGGTTGGTAGGGGCCTTGATGAAGGGCGGGGAGTTGCCTTCTTTGATGGCACGGCCGTATTCTGGAATGTTGTTGAAGAAGGCAAAGGCTTCATAAAACTCCCGCTGTTTCAGCGGATCATATTTGTGGTCGTGACATCGGCTACAGCCGATCGTCAATCCCAACCAGACGGTGAAGGTGGTATCGACTCGATCGACGACATATTCCATTTGATATTCCTCTGGAATGATGCCACCCTCTGCGTTGCCACGATGATTTCGATTGAATCCAGTCGGAATGAGGTGATCTAAAATGTCTTTTTCGAAGACGGCAGCGCCGCGCCACGCCGGTCCCTGACCAACGTTCTCGACCTTCGTGAACTGTTTCAGGCGGTCAGGGTCGATCAGTAAATCGCCGGCCAGCTGTTCAATCGTGAATTGATCGTAGGGCATGTTTTGATTGAAGGAATCGATGACCCAATCCCGCCACCGCCACATGTATCGGGGACCGTCATTTTGGTAGCCGCTGGTGTCGGCGTAACGAGCCGCATCCAACCATAGCAATGCCATGCGTTCTCCGTAGCGTGGAGAGTCGAGCAAACGGTCCACGACTTTTTCGTAAGCCAGTTCGGATTTGTCTGCCAAAAAGTTGTCAATTTCAGTAAGCGTGGGTGGCAAGCCAATTAAGTCGAGGCTGACACGCCTTAGGAGTTTGGTGCGGCTGGTCGGTTCGGCAGGCTGCAAGCCGCGCGCTTCGAGTTGCGCTAGGACAAAGTCATCAATAGGATTTTTCCGCCACTGACTGTTGTTGGTGGCAGGATGTTCTGGGCGAACCGGAGCCACAAAGGACCAGTGTTCCTGCCAGGCAGCTCCTTCTTCGATCCAACGCGTGAGGAGTTGGATCTGGCTATCGCTTAAACGACGGTCTGCGTTCGGGGGAGGCATCTGGTAGTCGGGATCATCTGACGTGATACGGCGCACCAATTCACTCTTTGAAGCATCACCGGCAACGATCGGTTGATCGTCGCCGATTTGAGCAAAAGCGCCCTCCTTCGTATCCAAACGGAAATCAGAAACACGCTGATTCTCGTCGGGGCCGTGGCAATGAAAGCAGGTGTCCGAAAGTAAGGGGCGAACTTCTCGACTGAAGTTGACCGTTTTCACTTCGTCAGCATCCAGCCCATGATCAAGCGTCAAGCAAGAAATCAAAGCAAAGATTACGCAGCAGTTCCGCGGTTGAGGAAATGACATGGTAGAAGTTTCAGTCCAATCAAGGAAAGATCATAAGGAACCTCGCAACAACGCTAATTTTGTCACAGGACTTTTCGAAAGTCGAGTTAGTGTCGGCGAGGAAGTGAAAGATACTCACGCAACGGGGACTGGAGGGGAATCGGAGACTGGGACGTTTTCTGACCATAAAGCTGCGATTCTGGTGGAATCTTGTTGCACCATTGGAAAAACGCGACAGGGGGGGGGCGACAAGAGCTGCCAAGAGTTGGACGAAGACTGCCTTTGTGCCGGTATTGATTTGACGCAAGAGGCCTCGGTGTTGCACAATTTCATCCAGGCAGGAGCCGCATCTGGTATCGAACCCAGTTAGGACCCCATCTCGCCCGTAAATAGCCCCCTTCGGTGAAGGCAGACGACATGCCTAGCAGACATCGGCGTATTCTGATCGAGTTCACTAAGTACGAACGCGGATCTTTCATCAGATTTTGTCACGAGATGTTCAGGTTTGCCTGGACGTCGGAGGCCTCATCGCGCGGACCCTTACAAGTTCGGCTACGACTCATTGGTCAAGAGAAACGATCATGTTGACTCGCCGCCAGTTTCTCGCCACGACCGCCGTCGGTGCGGCATCTTGCTATCTCCCCCGCCGCCGACTCTGGGCAGAAGACCCTGCGATTGAAAAGAAGATGAAGGGGGCACGTTCTGCGTTGCGAATTTCGGAGATCCAAGCTCACGAAGTTTTGCTGCCTTATCATCCATACAACGCATTGAACCTTCAGCGTTACCATGGTCCTGGCATTCAGGTTCGCAGCGTCTTCGTCGTGAAGACGAATGCAGGGTTCGAGGGCATTGGCGAGAACTGGGGGCACTCTTACCTGAACGATGAAGAGATCGCCAAATATCTCGGCACGGATCCTTTTGACTGGGTCGGTGATCTGAACTGCCTGCCTCTGAACATGGCAATTTATGATTTGATGGGCAAGTTTCTTGAACTGCCCGCCTGGAAATTGATTGGACCGAAATTTCGATCACGCATTCCCGTCGCAGCCTGGACCGTTTCGCTACCCCCGGAGGCGATGGCGCTCGAGGTGAAAAGCGTCTCTGAACGTGGTTACCACTGGCTCAAGTACCACGTGGATGAGCTCCAGAATGTCATTGATCAAACCATCGCGATGCAAGATGTGGCCCCCAAGGGCTTTCGGGTTCATTACGATTTCAATGCCAATTCGACATACGAAAGAATTCAACCCTTAATCAAGAAGCTAGAAAAGTTTCCGATCGTCGGACGCATCGAGGATCCCATTGTCACCACGGATCGATCCGGATGGAGACGTCTGCGCGCGAAAACAAAGTTACCTCTTCTGGTGCATCACGGCCCGGCGGATTTTATGATCGACGGCCTCTGCGACGGACTGATGGCGGGGCATGCGCCGATCGGTGCCGCGGCAAAGGCGGCGGCGGTGGCCGAGGCAACCGAGCTCCCCATCATGCTCCAGCAGTGTGGCGGCACGATTAACCAGTCTTTTCTCGCCCACGAGGCGGCGGTCTTCAAGATGGCCGCGATCGACCATGTCAACCTGGCGCACCTATGGGCTGACGATGTTACCGTGGAGCGAATGCCGGTCGTCGACGGACACGTCACCGTGCTTGAAGAGCCGGGGCTCGGTTTGACGATCGACAAAAAAAAGCTTAAGCAGTACGCTCGCAAACGAGCGCCTGCTCAAAAGCCCTTTTTGGTTCGCATTCGCTATCAAAGTGGCCTCACAATCCTCTGCCGCCACGATCCCAAACCTGGCTCACAGGACAATCTTCGCCTGCTGGAACGTCTGTTGGGTAAGCCGATTCCGGGGCCCACTCCCGGCTATGACAACGACGTCGCGACCGACTTTTGGGACGATGTGGACTCTCCCGAGTTCCAGCAGCGGTGGAAGGAGACAGAGACTGGGCCGCTGGTCATTGGTTCTTGACGTTATCGGTCTCCAGGAAGGTGCGATCCCTGTCAAATCGTGCACCGCAGGTTTCAAAAGATGTTCCAGGACGTAACCCCATCGGCTTTTTTTGCACGTTTGCTTTTAGAAGATTCGTGTGCGGGCCGTGGTAGGTCTTAAGCATCAGCTGATCAGGGCAGATCGGCCAGTACCGCGGATGCCCTACGCCCCTGCTCGCTATCTGGATCTCGCCTTGAGATTCGTTCTAGGTGGTGCTTTGCCTTACGGTCGCCTGCGCGCGCCAGTTCCATCGCTTCATCGAATCCATGATTGGAGTATGACGCATCTCGAGGAACGACCGGGTTGTCAAGCTCTTGCCAGTAATACTTTCCTTCGTCGGATGACCAGCCTCGATATACATCCTCCCATGAGATTGGACTGAAGTTGCTCAGGTGCGGTGTCAGCATGTGCTCGGCGATTGGGTCCCCGACGCGCTGATACCTGTTGTCCAGTGATACGCGAAGTCGATCTTCGGTTAAATTAGGAAGTGCTTGATGAACGGTTAACGCTGGGAAAATCAGCGTGTCGCCGATCTCGTAATCCGTCGATCTCCAGTCACCTCCCAATTCGGCATGTTCGTCGGAGTTGAGATGAAGGCTACCGGCTCCCAATGAAAAATGATGCTCCAGGACTCGACGGACCTTGTGCGAGCCTCGAAGCACGGCAAGTCCGCCGAGTTCGCGAGGACAATCGCCCACGGGTGCCCAACAGGTCAGATTACGAAATGTACCCTGGAAATGCACGAAGTCTTGATGCACCGGAGTTGTGTGGTCCGTGTACTTGGGGAACCAGAGCCGAGCCACTTTTTGAGGTTGCGGCATGACTTCACAATCCATGATTTGCCGTAGCAGATGCATCACTTCCGGCCAGTGGCCTGACTGGTGGAATGATTGAAGTTTATACACCTTGTGATAAACCTCCGTGTACTCCAGGTCACCCTCGGTACACCGTGCGTTTAGGTTTACGATTCCTTCACTGGGATCTGTACCGGGGATGAGCCAGCCGCCTTGCTGCATGACAGTCAACATTTCGCGCCGCAGCTGACGCAGCTTATCTGGATCTTGCAGCTGGCGAAAAAAAAGATAACCGTCTTCATCCATTCGTTTCTGCAGCTCCACGCCGTCGTTCTCTGCGTCGTTCGACGCACGCAGCTCTTTGAAATTAGGAACCACTTCTTCTCCCTTATTTTTACTGTCCGTCAAACACAATTCTGTCGGTGACAACCCGATCCTACGTTGTCCTAGCAGTCGCTACGAGTCGCTTTGATTGCTTCGCTCCAGGTCTGTGAAATACACGAGCGAACGACGTATGCCATCCCGCAACGTCGTCAAAGGCATTTTGGGAAACGCCTGACGCGTGGCCTCGTCATCAAGATCACAGACAAATAGATTTGCGACGACGCCATCGTCAATATCCACGTCCACCGGTGAAATCTCAAGTTCCGCAGCTACGTCTCGCACGATCCGTAAAAACTCTGTTCCCTCAACGGTCTGGCCACGCAAATTGAACACGCCGTAACCGTCAAATGGTTCGATCGCCGCCTGTCCGAAACCAGCTCCCACATCGTCCACGAAATGATAATGCTCGCGGCCCTCGTAGGGTATGCGAAACGGGCGACCTGCGGCCACGGCCTTCAGCGCGGTCGTTGGTGCAGCGGTTAGGCCCTGATCACGACCCGGTCCGTACGTCGTTGCTAGACGAAGACTGACGGTGGCAATTCCCGTCTCGTGATGAAAGGCCTGGGCCATTCCTTCACCCGCCACCTTCCAGTAACCATAGAGATTCGGCGGAGACATCGCGCTGGACGTCGCAACCCCCGATGTGTCGTACATGCTACGCGGTCCGTAGACCGCTGCCGAGCTCGCGAATACCATTTTTTGCAACTGCTCGCTACACTCAGAGGCTGCCTGCAAAAGGGCCATCGTTCCGCCGACGTTGACCTGCAGGCCGCCAAGCGGTAACGCGTCACAGTCCGGAGTCTGAAAGGCCGCCAGATGAATGATCTGGCTGGGTTGATGCTCTCGTAGCACATCCCGGATCATGCCAATGTCCGTCACGTCGCCGGCAATTAGCGTGATACGGTCACGCAATCGTTCATCGATCCGAGACGCGTCACTCCGACGGCTCAGGCCGATGACTCGTTCAACACCGTTGTCGAGTAAATATCGTACCGTCGCGGCGCCGATGCATCCCGTCGGACCGGTAACAAAAACAGGATTCATAACGAATGCTCTTCGGATAGGTAGATGAATTTTTCGGTGTTCGCCATCATATCAGCCGCATGGCAACAGGTATATCTTGTGCCCGATCATGTAGCGCACTACGAATCTCAATCGACTCGAAGACAACTCATCGATAAACGGAAAATCTCACACACTCCCCGCCAGAGGAAGATATTCTGCCCCTCCAAAAAATCTACCCATATCGGTCATTTTGGAGCAGCAACGTGATAATTCGGAGTACGGCGAGGGTCGGGCTACCTTTGGAGAATCCGTCTTTACAGTATTTGCTCGAGCTTTCCGACGAGGCGAGGCACGTCGACTGAAAAGTTATCGTGCCGACCTTTGGCCGTTCCACACTGGTAGTGATATCGCAGCTGTCTCGCTTTACAGATGAAGTAGAAATGTTACCAAACCCAAGGCTGTCCGAATAGCTCGAATACATCCGCGTCAGCGCAGAAGAAAAGGTTCGCTAACCCGGCACCATGGGGTCCCACGACGCATCGCGCGTCGTAGAAGAGTTCGATCTGCTGTGCAACTGACAGGTCTTCGAGAACGAAAGCCTCGAAACCAAGCGGCCCAATCGCTGACTCAAGCTCAGATTCGTTGTTTATTCGGCGCCACTTTGATGCTTTCTTTCGTGTAATGTAGATGAGTCGATCTCGCCTACGGGGTCTCGAGGGGCAAAAGTCTCGCAGAAATCCGTCGAGATAAATCGAAGGTAGGAATCCAGAGTTAAGATTGAAAAGGAACAATGCGAAGACGTACTTCGATAGCACATAGGTCATACCCGGTTCCAGTGGCAGTAGTTCCACACCAGACGGTAGCCGTGGTAAAACGAAGTGTTCTTCGAAGGGGCGCAGCGGTGGCAGATAGACAAGACAAGCTGGATCGGTTGATCCAGCTCCGCTGCCATCTGGCCGAGAACGTAGAGCATCGGTATTTGATCGACCAATGTTTGGTAGTCGCTCCACCGAAACGATCGCAAGCTGGTGTAAAGGCCTTCGAGTCGTGTCGAGCGGTGAAACAAGAAAGGTCGTGGGTCGAGATTTTCCGGGCGAATGGTACCGTGGTTCGGCGATAGGATCACCTTTCGCTGCGCAGAAAGAAGTAGGTTTTGATTCGGCCAGTAGAGCGGCTCGTGAAGAATCGTTGCTTCACCGGGGCGAGATCGGTGATTCGGGACGGCGAGTCGTTGACATGCAGGGGCCAGCGGCAGATCGAGAATGTCGGTGGTTTCGATGAGCTCAGATTCGACGAACCGCCGAGCGAGCCCGCCGGCACCGATTTCCTCGAGGGTTACGTTGTGCGTCAGACGCGAGACTACACCTCGCCTGGCCCAGCGGATAGCATTACAAATCGGCATCGAGCAGCTCGCTGTCGATCGATTCCATGGTCGAGATAGGTCGATCGAATGTAAATCGGGTCTCGTCTGGGGTGCGGAGGGATCGTCGGTCGATTGCGGCGAGTCATCCCGTCGCTGCCATCGGCCAGCTGCTCTGGGGAGCCGGGAGGCACGATGATGCCGCTCTCACCCGCCGCCCCGACGTCGGTGATCATGCAGGGTGTGCCACGCGCCATCGACTTCGCGACCATACTCGGAAATCTCTCGCGATGGAAGAGTATGCTGGCGCCAGGTGTTCGCGATCGAGCTTGCGCCAACAATCTGTAGTGCAGCTGCTTTCCCTCGCTGTGGCCGCTGGAAGGAAAGATCCTACTACCCGTTTATCTGGGCAGCCAGCGCGATGGCCTCGACACGCTGTGTTGGGGCGTCTGCGGTAGCTGGGCTGTCAGGACGGGCCCCTGGAAGCTGGTTGCTTGTGAGGCAAGCCGTGGGAGCTGTCGAGTCTAGAGACCGACCGGCGCGAAACCCGTGACCTGGCCGGCCATCATCCCCAGCGAGTAAAAACCATGGGGGCCGTGAAGACCCGCAGCGATTAAAATCGCTGTTAATAAGTACACACGACAAAGAAAGCGACACGACAGGACGCGCCGAATCATCTAACTGGTTTTTGCGTATTCCATGATCCTAATCACAGGCTGCGCCGGAAATGGACAGCACGATTCCCACAGTGAATCAAGACTGTCGAGCAAACCCGATGTGGTGGTCTACTGCCACGAGTCCTTCCTGGAACGTATCGACATCGGCGAGGCCGACCAGAGTCACGGTGACATGGTCACCTGGTCGGCAGACGTCTTCCACGAGATGCCGTCTAGCCGAAAGCCGGCCGATGGCGAGATCGTGGGCATCGCCAGTGGTTACATGATCGTAACGCGACCCAATCACGAGATCGGGACCGACGTCGATCGCGAGTTCCGCCTGTCCAGGATGACGGTGTCATGGGATGACACCGATGGCTCGTTCATCATGACCGGCCCGCATTCCTACGGACACCACTCGCCTCGCCTGGACAATACCGTCACGCGTCCGATCGTCGGTGGAACCGGACGGTTCTTCGCCCGACCGGGTGTGGTCGGTGTCATTCGTTAGTTATTAGTTTTTTTCGCTTCGGAGAGGGATCTGAGGATGGCTTGCGCTTGGAATCTCGAAAAGAGGTAGCACAAAGCCGCTTGGTCGTAGAGCGGATCGAGACATCGACTTTTCCGTCTACTTGGATTGCCAAGATCGGGCTGCAGCCGGGCCACGGAGCAGCGATGCATCGTAGTCCTTTCAGAGGACGGGACTCCAAAACGGTATTTCGGGCTATTGTTCTAACAGGCGGTAGCCATTTATAATTCCGGATCTCTGAGGGCGGATCATGATTGGACGTAACCGGATTGGAGCGTAGCAGCGTGTGTGGAATCGTCGGCTTGTTCTTGAAGAATCCATCCCTCCAGGGGCAGCTCGGTGCCTACATGTCTGAGATGCTCATTACGATGAGTGATCGCGGCCCTGACAGCGCAGGAATTGCGATCTACGGACAAGCGACCACCGGAACAATCAAGCTCACGGTGCAGTCAGCAAAGCCCACTAGCGATTTCCCCAAATTGCGTCGGGAACTTGCTGCACTTCTGAGCGACAAACTCGAGATGGAGGTAAATGACACCCACGCCGTGCTGCGGGTGGAAACTAGCGAGGTCCCGAGGGTGCAAGCGCGGATCGCAGAAGGATTTGCGGATTTGCGGATCATGAGTGCGGGCGAGGCCGTCGAAATCTATAAGGAGGTGGGCCCACCGACCGAGGTGGTATACCGTTTTGGACTTGGCAAGATGGCAGGTAGCCACGGAATTGGACACACGCGGATGGCGACCGAGTCGTTGGTCACTACGCGGGGAGCCCATCCCTTTTCCACCGGACCGGATCAGTGCCTGGTCCATAACGGGTCGCTATCGAATCACAACAACCTCCGCCGCCAGCTGCAGCGCGCGGGGATTGGTTTTGAGACCGAAAACGACACGGAAGTTGCCGCCGCCTATCTCTCTTCTCGCATCGATTGCGGGGTTTCGCTGGACGCTGCCTTGCAAGGTGCCCTGGAAGATCTGGACGGATTTTATACGTTCCTCGTCAGTACACGCAGCGGTTTTGGCGTGTTGCGAGATCCGATTGCCTGCAAGCCCGCTGTCCTTGCCGAGAACGACGATTACGTCGCCTTTGGTTCGGAATATCGCGCCCTGGTCGTTCTGCCCGATATTGAACAGGCAACGGTTTGGGAACCGGAGCCGGCGACCGTCTATTTTTGGGAGCATTGACGCATGGCAACCTTCGACCTCGCAGATCGTGATCTGAGGGAATTGAACCAGGAATTGCACAGGCAGTCGGACTTGCTGCGCGGCGAGAACAAGGCGGAAATGCAGTGGGAGATACTCAACCCGCGAGGGAGCCATGCAGTGGCGGTCGGTATCGACGCCCCGCTGGAAGTAACCATTCGAGGAAATGTCGGCTACTACTGTGGAGGCATGAACCAGGCAGCTGCAATTCGAATCGACGGCTCGGCGGGCCCGGGAGTTGGCGAGAACATGATGTCCGGTTCGATTGCGGTGGCAGGCAACGCCAGCCAGTATGCTGGGGCGACCGGACGGGGGGGACTGCTGGTGATCGAAGGCAACGCCTCATCGCGGTGCGGGATCTCGATGAAGGGAATCGATATTGTGGTGCGGGGCAATGTGGGGCACATGTCCGCATTTATGGCGCAAACCGGCAATCTGATCGTGCTGGGGGATGCGGGCGATGCATTGGGAGACTCAATCTACGAAGCGCGACTCTTTGTGCGGGGCCAAGTCCAAAGCCTGGGTGCGGATTGCATTGAAAAGGAGATGCGAGAAGAACACGTTTCCTTACTGGAGAGTGTGTTGTCCCAGGCGGGCATTTCCGATCTGAAAACCAGTGAATTTACGCGCTATGGTTCGGCCCGGGAGCTTTACCATTTTGATGTCGATCAGGCCGATGCGTATTAACAAAGAAAGAATCTTCAGTAGATTAGGACGACCGTGACTGATTCCCATCCCCCTACTAGGCCGCGTAAGTCTTCACGGTTCGACGACTACACGCTCTCCGAAATCCGTCGCGCGGCCGCGACCGGGATCTACGATATCCGGGGTGCCGGTGCGAAGCGTAAGCTGCCAAGCTTTGACGAGTTGCTGTTTCTGGGGGCGTCGATGTCCCGCTATCCGTTGGAAGGATATCGTGAAAAGTGCGCCACCGATGTGGTGTTGGGCAACCGATTTGCCAGCAAACCCCTGGAATTGAAGATCCCGATCACGATTGCCGGGATGAGCTTCGGCTCGCTCTCAGGGCCTGCCAAAGAGTCGCTTGGTTACGGGGCGACCTTGGCCGGGACCTCGACCACGACTGGCGATGGCGGGATGACGTCCGAAGAACGGGAACACTCGCAGTTGCTGGTGTATCAGTACCTGCCTTCTCGCTACGGGATGAATCCGGATGATCTCCGCAAGGCGGATGCGATTGAGATCGTGGTTGGGCAAGGCGCAAAACCGGGCGGTGGTGGAATGTTGTTGGGCCAGAAAATTTCCCCACGGGTCGCCGAGATGCGGACGCTGCCCGCGGGCATCGACCAGCGATCTGCCTGTCGCCATCCCGACTGGACCGGGCCGGACGACTTGGCGATCAAAATTCTCGAACTGCGGGAAATCACCGACTGGGAAAAACCGATCTATGTCAAGGTCGGCGGGGCGCGGCCCTACTATGATACAGCGTTGGCGGTCAAGGCGGGCGCTGACGTGGTGGTACTCGACGGGATGGAGGGGGGGACGGCGGCGACTCAGGAGGTGTTCATCGAGCATGTGGGGCAGCCGACCCTTGCCTGCGTGCGGCCTGCGGTCGATGCCTTGCAGGAGCTCGACATGCACCGCAAGGTACAGCTCGTTCTCTCGGGCGGAATTCGCAACGGGGCAGACGTTGCCAAAGCACTTGCCCTGGGAGCCGATGCGGTTTCGATCGGCACCGCCGCGCTGGTGGCCCTTGGAGACAATGACCCACGATGGGAAACAGAATACAACGCCTTAGGCACGACCGCCGGTGCCTACGACGACTGGCATCAGGGGGCCGATCCGGCCGGGATTACGACCCAGGACGCCGAGCGTGCGGGGCGACTCGATCCCCAGGCGGCGGGTCGCCGTCTGGCAAATTATCTCAAGGTGATGACACTCGAAGCGCAGACGATTGCCCGCGCTTGCGGCAAAAGTCACGTCCACAACCTAGAGCCGGAAGATTTGGTGGCCCTGAGCGTGGAAGCGGCCGCGATGGCCCGGGTGCCCCTGGCCGGAACGGATTGGATTCCCGGGCAGTCGGGATTATGAGGTAGGTTGGGTAATGCGAGAGTAGAAAGCCGACGGTATTGGAAGTAGACCTCGGCAATACGAGTTCAATCAAGACTCCGAAGTTTTTTTGGCAGGGGTTAAAACGATGGCTGACGGCGAACAGATTCGCAAGCAAATGGCAAAAGATGGTGTGGAATTCATCCTTGCGCAGTTTGTGGATATCCACGGAACGGCCAAGGTCAAAATGGTCCCCGTTTCTAGTTTTGATAACATGCTTGACGAGGGGGCCGGTTTTGCCGGAGCGGCGGTCTGGGGTGTCGGACAGGGACCTCATTCGCACGACATGCTCGCGCGGATCGACCTAGCCAGCTACACACCGCTCCCTTGGATGCCCAATACGGCCCGTTTTGCTGCCGATTTGTTTGTGGATGCGGTCTCTTACCCGTTCTGCCCACGGACCAACTTGAAAAGAGTCTTGGCCGATGTCCGCAAACGGGGCTATGTGTTTAATGTTGGCATGGAGCCGGAGCACTTTTTGGTGACTCGCGCTGCCGATGGCAGCATTGCACCCTGGAATCCCGATCAGGTCGACAACCTGACCAAGCCGTGTTATGACTTCCGCTCGATGGCCCCGGCGATGGATTATCTGCAGGAGTTGACCAGCAGCCTCAACCGCCTCGGTTGGGGTGTCTATCAGACCGATCACGAGGATGCCAACGGCCAGTTTGAAGTCAACTTTGATTTTCAGGACGCGCTAACCACGGCCGATCGGGTCACGTTCTTCAAGATGGCCACCTCGCAGATTGCAAAAAAATACGGCGCCATCGCCACGCACATGGCCAAACCGTTTGCCGAGCAGACCGGTAGCGGTCTCCATGTTCACTTCCATCTGGCCGATGCGGAGACAGGCGAGGGTGTCTTTGAGGATCTCTCTGACGAGCGGGGCCTGGGCTGTTCGGAGCTGGCCTATCATTTTGTGGGGGGTATCTTGCACCATGCCCGCGCGCTCTGCGCGGTGACGAGCCCGACGGTCAATTGCTACAAGCGGCTCAAATTGGGCGCCGGGTTGCAATCCAATCGAAGCGGTTATACCTGGACCCCTGCGTTCATCAGCTACGGAGACAACAATCGCACCCAGATGATCCGCACCGCCGGTCCGGGGCACTTTGAGGACCGCACCGTTTCGGCCGGATGCAATCCCTATCTGGCCTTGGCCGCCTACGTGGCCGCCGGGATGGACGGGATTGAAAAAAAAATGCAACCGGGGGAACCCAACCTGGGCAACATGTACGAGCGCACGCTCGCCGAAATTCTCGCCGAGGGTACCAAAATCTTGCCACAGTCTTTGCAGGAATCGATCGCAGAATTGCGTCGCGACGAAGTCGTCTGCAGCGCTTTGGGCGTGATTGCCGACGAGTTTATTGAGCTCAAGAGTCGGGAATGGGAGACCTACGAAGGGCAGGTGACTGCCTGGGAGATCGATCAGTACCTGACATTTTTCTAATAACCTTGTCACGGCTCCGCGCCCGCGGGCTAAAAAAACAGCTCCTATCCTTTCCATGCCCCATCGCCTGCTCAAGTTTGGTTTCAGCAAAGACTATCCGGAGTCGCGGATGTTCCGCGCGCCGGAGCAACTTCGCAACGAATACGATGTGGTAATTATTGGCGGTGGCGGGCACGGCCTGGCAGCCGCCTATTATCTCGCCCGGGAACACGGGATCACGAATGTCGCGGTCCTGGAGCAGGGCTACATCGGCCGGGGTGGCACGGGCCGCAATACGGCGATTATCCGCTCCAACTATCTGACTCCTGAAGGAGCCCGTTTTTATCAGGCCAGCGTCGAACTGTTTCAGGATCTTTCGCGACAGTTCGACCTCAATTTGTTCTACAGCGAGCGGGGCCATTTCACCCTTGCCCATTCGCCAGCCTCGCTGCGGACCCAGCGGTGGCGTGCCGAAGTGAACAAACATTTGGGGATCGACAGCGAGTTGGTGACTCCTGCCGAGATCAAGCAAATGGTCCCGGAAATCGACCTTGATTGTGGAGGGCAGCAGCCACCAATTCACGGGGCCCTCTATCATCCCCCGGGGGCCATCGCCCGGCACGACGCGGTCGCTTGGGGCTACGCCCGGGGTGCCGACCAGCGGGGCGTCGAAATTCACCAGCAGACACGGGTAACCGATATCGAAATTCGCGACGGGGCGGTCTGCGGTGTGCATACCGACAAAGGTTTTATCAAAACCCGCAAAGTCCTCTCCGCGGTAGCCGGTTGGACGACCGGCATCACTGAGATGGTCTCTCTGCGGACCCCTTTGGTGATCCACCCACTGCAGGCAATGGTGACCGAGCCACTCAAGCCCTGGCTCAATAAAATTGTCGTTTCGGCCAGTTTGCACCTCTATGTGAGTCAGTCGTCGCGCGGAGAACTCGTGGCGGGTGCGTCGCTCGATCCGTACGAACTGATTTCCATGCGGTCCACCTTGGATTTTGCCGAAGGGACTGCTGGCCATCTGATCGACCTGTTCCCCATGCTCGGCGATATCAAGATCCTTCGACAGTGGGCCGGGCTCTGCGACATGACGCCCGACTTTTCCCCGATCATGGGGACCACACCGATCGAGGGTTTTTACATCGATGCCGGTTGGGGGACCTGGGGCTTCAAGGCGACGCCGATCAGCGGGTTGACGATGGCCCATACTGTGGCTACCGGGAACGACCACGAACTGATTGAGCCATTCAATCTTTCTCGGTTCAGCCGTTGGCAACTGGTAGGTGAAAAGGGAGCTGCCTCCGTAGGGCATTAACGCACGATGAAGATCATTTGCTGTCCCGTGAACGGTCCTCGGCCACTGCAGGAATTCCACTTTGGCGGCCAAGTTCGCCCGCTGCCTGTCACTGGCGACGAGGGCCAGTTGAGCGACGTAGAGTGGGCCGACTACGTCTTCAACCGCGCCGGCGAACCGGGCGTCCAGCGGGAATGGTGGTACCACACGCCGAGCGGTACTTGGTTTATTGCCGAGCGGGATTGCGAGAACGATGAATTCCTTCGCACCTACCTCCACGGCCAGCGGGGAACGGATGAATAAACGATTGCCCGAGCGTGAAGGGGAGTGGATCGACCGCGATCAGCCGGTTTCGTTTCAGTTTGAAGGCGAGTCGCATCAAGGTTTTGCGGGCGATGTGCTCGCCAGTGCGCTGTGGGCAGACGGGGTGCGGCTTTTGGGACGCAGCTTCAAATACCACCGGCCGCGCGGCATTTACAGCCTCGCCGGAGCGGATGCCAATTTGATGGTGGAAGACGGCCAGCGGACGAATCTCCGCGGCGACTTTTTGCCGATCGAAGCGGGGCTCAATGTCCGCTCGGTCAACACGGCTGGGGGACTCAAACGAGATTGGCTTAAGATCACCGACCGCTTTGGCCGCTGGATGCCGGTTGGGTTTTATTACAAGGCATTCCATACGCCCCGGCGGCTGTTCCCCTTTTATGAAAACCAGATGCGCAAAATTGCCGGCCTTGGAAAAATCAATCCTGCCGGCAAGCGGCAGCCGTCACCCAAGGATTATGCGTTTGCCGATCTTTTGGTTGCCGGTGCAGGACCCGCAGGTCTCGCCGCCGCGATCGCTGCCGCCGAGCAGGGATTGGAGGTGTTGCTTGTCGATGAGCAGCCTCACGTGGGTGGCAGCCTCCACTGGCAACATGCGCAAGATCAGACGGCTGCCGGATCTTTGCAGGAGCTCGTGCGCCGCGCTGCGGCACTCGACAATCTTCAGATTCGCACCGGTACGCAGGTAGCCGGCTGTTACGCCGATCATTGGATCGCCCTGGTCGACGCGCAGCGGCTGACCAAACTTCGTACGCGGGCGACCCTCTTTGCCACGGGCTGTTTCGAGCAGCCGGCCGTTTTTCAGAACAACGACCTCCCTGGAGTGATGCTTGCTTCGGCCGCCCAACGCCTGATTTATCTCTATCGGGTACGGCCGTGTCGGCGGGCTGTGATCCTGGCGGCAGGCAGCGAGGGTTATCGACTTGCGCTGGATCTTCAAAAAGCCGGTGTGGAGGTGGTAGCCCTGGCGGATTTGCGCGATGAAGGCGAGGCGGGCCCGTGGGGAAAGGCGGTCACCGCGAGCGGGATCATGATTTACAAGGGCCACACCATTTACGAAGCGATTGCCAGTCGCGATAAAAATGCGCTGGCCGGCGTGATGCTCTGTCCCTTGGACAAGACGGGCGGCCCCCAGAGCATTGGCCGTGCGAAGCTGGCGTGCGACGGCGTTTTGATGAGTGTGGGCTGGACGCCCGTGTCGGGGATCGCCTATCAGGCGGGGGTCCGGTTCCGTTACGACGCGCGTGTGGAGCAATTGGTGCCCGACAGCCTGCCGGAGCGGGTGTTTGTGGCCGGGCGGGCGGCAGGGATTTTTGAATTGGCAGATCAGCTTGCCGATGGTAACCGCGCAGGCCTAGCAGCCGCCGCAGCATGTGGTCAATTCAGCGGGAAAGTTCCCCAGCCGCTCATACCTACGGGACCCCCGCGGAGTCATCCCTATCCGATTGTTCCTCACCCGGGCAAGAAAAACTTCGTCGATCTAGATGAAGATCTACACCTGGTCGATTTTCAAAACGCCCATCAGGAGGGTTATGACAGCATTGAATTGATCAAACGCTACACCACCGTGGGTATGGGGCCGACTCAGGGCAAGCTCTCAAATGTGAATGCAGTCAGAATTCTCGCCCGGCTCAATCGCGCCACGATCCAGGAGACGGGAACCACCGTCTCACGGCCTTTTCACCAGCCCGTTTCACTCTCCAAATTGGCCGGACGTCGCCTGCACCCCTTGCGGCGGACCCCGCTGCACGGAAAACACCTGGAGTTGGGTGGGCAGATGATGCACGCAGGCACGTGGTTGCGTCCGGAATACTACAAGGTTGAAGGCAGTTCGCGCGAAGATTGTATCCTTGCCGAGGCGGAGAATGTTCGCCGTGGCGTGGGCCTGATCGACGTCAGCACGCTCGGCAAACTGCACTTTTCTGGACCCGATGCTGGCCGCTTCCTGGAGCAGATTTATACGGGGGGCTTTTTGGATCAAAAGCTGGGCCACCTGCGATATGCCCTGGCCTGCGACGAATTGGGGATCCTGATCGAAGATAGTGTGGTGGCCCGGAAGGGGGAAAACCATTTTTACGTGACGGCGACGAGCAGTGGCGTGACCGCCTTTTACCGCGATTTGCAGCGTTGGGCACTGATCCTTGGGATGGATGTTACCTTGGTTCATGCTACGGGACAGATGGCCGCGATCAATCTGGCCGGTCCACGATCACGCGAGGTCCTTGCGGGACTGACTGAACTGTCGCTTGCCGCAGACGATTTCCCCTATCTGGCTGTTCGCGAGGGCCGCGTGGCAGGTGTCGAGGCCACCTTGATGCGGCTCGGTTTTGTAGGTGAGCTGGGATATGAAATCCATGTGCCGGCCGGTGCGGCCTGCCACGTCTGGCAAGCGTTCCTGCAGGCGGGCCGACAGTTCGAGATCCAGCCGTTTGGGGTTGAGGCCCAGCGGTTGTTGCGGTTGGAAAAGGGCCATCTGATCGTGGGTCAGGATACCGATGCGCTGACCCATCCTTTCGAGGTTGATTTGGGTTGGGCGGTCAAAATGGAAAAGCCGTTTTTCGTCGGTTCGAGAAGCTTGCAGATTCTCGCCGCTCGCCCGCCAGAGCGACAGTTGGTCGGTCTGGCACTCCCTGCGGATGCCACGGCGCCGCTACCGGAGGAATGTCATTTGATAATAGAGGGTAACGAGATTGTGGGCCGCATTACCAGCGTGGCCCATCGCACGACACTCGGACAGCCCATTGCCCTGGCCTTCGTACGGCCCGCGCAGGTAGCCGCCGGCACGCAGGTCAGGATTCGCGTGGCCGCTGGCAAGCTCCTCACGGCCAGCGTGGTGCCGCTGCCGTTTTACGATCCAGACGCCTTGCGGCAAAGATTGCCAGACTAAAGAAAGCGCCAGATGCCCGAGACAATCCGTCAGAGCCCGCTTCACGATCTGCTACAAACCGCACCGCTGCCCGGGGGTGCGATCCAGGCCAAGCGATTGCGGAGAGTCGGGCTCTGCGATGTTAGCCTGCTGGAAAAGCTTGGTCTCAAGGGTCCAGGGGCTGCTATGTGGCTTGGCGACCTGGGGCTCGCTGTTCCGGCAGATGTTTATGCCAGCGGGCCACTGGAAGCGGGCGGTCTGGTCGTACGACTCGGCGTGAATGAATTCCTGCTCGAGGCCGGTTCACCGGATCGATCGCTTACGCCACTGCGCGAAGCGTTGCCTGGAGACAGTGCGCAGTTAGTGCCGGTCGTGCGTGAGGATGCCACGCTTCTGCTTTGTGGTCTGCGAGCGTTGGACCTCCTGGCTCAATGTTGCGGATACGATTTTTCCAGGAGCCCCTCCGCCCGGCTCGTGTATACCCGCATCGCAGGCGTGAGCTGCGGCATCCTACCGCAACAGGTCGGCGGCAATCCGGTCTATCGCATCTGGTTCGATCCGAGCTATGCGATCTACCTCTGGGAGACCCTGGCGGAAATTGCTGACGGGTTGGGGGGCGGCGCAGTCGATGCCGCGGCGATTTTTGCGAAATCCCACTAACCGATGATCGACTACCGCAGCTTACTTGGGCGGCAGACAGATCCTCGTCGCGATTCTAGGCATCTTCGAAGTTGAATGTTGAGCGGCGCTTCTTACTCGCCTGTCGTTTTCGCTTTTTCCGAGTCAACGCTGACAGTTTATTCATCATGCTATCGTCCCAGACTTTGAGTCGATTTGGACTGGTGTGCGATCGTTTCATTGGAACCTTACTCGTCTGACAGTTCGGAAATGGTTGCCGCGGATTCGTGAAACTTGTTTCGTCGCCTCCCTGAGGTCTCCGGGACTGCGGCATCAATCGATGAGATCGTCACCAGGAACAGTAGCAACTACTTGTTTCTACTGGACACCAGTTCAATTGCATTCCATAACCTCCGAAGTGTAAAATGCTGAATCAGACGGATGAAATGACGAGTCCTATGGCGTCAATTAAGTGCGATCGTAGTCGGTAAGACACACCACACGCATGCTTTTTCCGGGGAAGGTAAATTAAACCGTATGAGACCCGGGGATGTTGATCATGGTATGACGGAGCCAGCCGCGGCCAGACGGTGGTGGTCCCGGATTGTAATCCGCTGCGGCGCGCGTCCCTTTGCGCTATTGCTATTCGCCGTTTGGGCAGCTGTGATGTTGACATCGGCCGGTTGTATCGACGACACCCCACGAAGCACGGCTACCACGGAAGAGGAGGCGTTGACGCAAGGGAAGGCGCTGATGAATTCGGGAAGACATGATGACGCGATTATCGAATTCAACCGGGCGATTGAGCTGAACTCCAATAGTGTGGGCGGTTTCAAGCATCGCGCGCTGGCATACTTCTACATACGACAGCTCGATAAGGCAATCCACGATCTGGGACGCGCGATCAACTTGGCTCCTGAAGACGTCAGCCTGTATCTCGAACGAGCCCGCTTCCATCGCGCTGCCGGGAATCACGAAGGTCTATTGGCCGACTGTACCGCGGCGCTGGAGCGGGCTCCTGAAGCCGCCGATGCATGGTCCATGCGCGCCGGTTCATACTGCGAACGGGGGATGAATGGTGAAGCGATTGAGGCAGCTGAACAAGCGATACGGCTCAATCCGGAGCATGCGCCGGCCTACAACAACTTGGCAGTAGTTTACATGAATCAGGGAAAGTTTAGTCGGGCGATTAAATACTTCGACTTGGCAATTAAAAACAATCGGCAGTTCCCGACCGCCTACGGCAACCGGGCGAAAGTCCATCTCACGACGGGGCAACCCGATTTGGCCTACGCCGACTGGGCTGAGGCCATTCGGCTTGAACCCAACAACGCCCAATATTGTCTCGACCGAGGAATGGCCTATCTGGACCGCGATCGAGTGGACGAAGCGCTGCAGGATTTCGAGACAGGAATTGGCCGGCTGGAACCGCCCGACGGCAAGGCCCGAGCCCCCCAACCCTTTCTTGCCAAGCTGTACACGGCTAGCGCACAGGCTCAATTTACCAAGGGGCGGTTCGACAAGGCGGTGGCCGACGCGAACGAGGCGATTCGATTGGACGAAACGTCTGTCGGTGCTCATTTCGTTCGGGATCTAGTGAAATAGAAGGACGAGACGCAACGGGCCAAGCAAAAACCGCCGCCGCACTAGCTGGGGAAATTCGGCTGTGCGTGGCAGTCCACCCACCCCCTGATAGGGGGGTTCGGTGAAGTGAAAGAAAAAACTTGCAAGACAAGTTGATGCCGTCATAATCGCCACTGGTAAACGTGTAACAAGATGCTCACCGCAGACGGTCTATCGAGGTAACCACATGACTAGCGTAAGTGCAAAGCTCTTGCTGTTCGCAGTGATTTTTACGGTGTCTTCTTCATCGGTCTTCGCTGGGCCGGTCTACTATGGTGATGCGGTCATTCAACGGGCGGGGCCAGACTCGGCGCCCGGACTGCTTGGCATACACGAGATAATTTCTCAGACTGGCGTGGCCACTACCTGGAATTATTGGGCTGACGAAGTCGGTAATCAGTTGACGCCTGTCATTTTCAAAGTGAGCAACGACGAATTAGAAATCACAGGGATCGGCGAGACGCATTCGGCGACCGCGTTGGGCGACCGCGTTGGGCGACCAGGGCGGGCTTCCGTTTAACCTCGCATCCGGCACCGCAGACGTGGTGGAGGGTATGTATCGCTTCGGGCATTATGATGGCGACCCCGATGGAGAAGCGAACACGGGAACGGTTTCGTTTGACGGTGGAGGTGCATCGAATTGGGCCGCTGGCGGCGAACAAGACCCCGCTACGGTAGCTGTGGGAAACATGGTTACTGAAAGCCCGCTCGGCCGCCAATATTCAATTCAAATTGGCATTGAGGAGCCGGTTCCGGAGCCGTCAAGCATTGCGATTCTATTGGTTGGGCTAATCGCAGGATTTCGCATCTTCGGACGTCGGCGTCGCGCCGCAGCCTAGGGCGATACGTCGTACGCATCGGTAAATCTATCCACAAGCCGCGAGTTGGATCTCGCGGTTTTTTTGTTGCGTTCCGGACGACCGTCAAGGCGATTGCCCGCTGCCTTTCTGAACGACGATCTGTCGGTCCACGCCGGCCGCGGCAAACCGCTCGCGTGTCCGATCCGGCCACACGACATCGATCGACGCGATGGCTTCGGCTGTCCCCACTCCGAAATGGGCGGTAGGGTCACTGCTGGATAGATAGCCGACCGTGGGATGGGCGATCCGCATCTGCTTTCCTTTGTCGGTCGTCACTGTCACCACCGCACCATATGCGTCACGTTTTCCCGTCATGGGTCGCACCATCACCCAGTGGTAGTCGTCGATCGGCGCGTCGTTGCGAAAAACGCGAAGGGTATTGTCCAAGTTGTTGGTCACGAGGTCGATATCGCCATCGCCGTCGATGTCGCCCAATGCCAATCCTCGGGTATTCTCGATGTGCTGGCTGACACCGCCTGCCCGTTGACTTGCGTGCTCAAACCGAAGTTTCTGGCGGCCTGTATTCTCAAACACCTGGTTCGGTTCGGCGTACCGTGACCAAAAGGGACTACCGGAGCTGCCAGCCTCGACGGCTCCTCGCGCGACGCGACCGTTCACCAGGGTCAAGTCGAGGTCGCCGTCGTGGTCCAGATCCAGAAACCCGCATCCCCACCCCGTACGAATCATCGAGGGTGCTCCCACTCCAGAACCGGCCGAGTGGTCACGATACCGTAGTTTTTCATCGGCCAGATACAGTGTGTTGGTCTCTCCTTGGAGGTGGGTTATGAACAACTCCAAGCTGCCATCTTCATCAATGTCTCCCGCTGCGACTCCCATTCCTGCCTCGGCGCTACCCATCCCGTTAACAGCGGCTCCGCGACCGAACGCCTCGTCACGAAACTTGCCATCTCCCGAGTTCGTCCACAGAATGTTCGGCTCGCTATCGTTTGCAACGTAGATATCGACCAATCCGTCGCCCGTCAGGTCGGCGCACACGATACCCCAACCGCGAGATGGCGCGGTGATCCCGGCCGATTTCGACACGTCGGTGAAGACGCCGCTACCGGTATTGCAATACAGTACGTCGGTGACTCCTTCGAAAAGCTGAGGACCGCAATAGTCAGGCTCCGGTCCGGACGGATTGGAGCACCGGTGGTGCGGATCGAATCGGGCGAAACGAGCGACGTAAAGATCGAGGTCGCCATCACCGTCGTAGTCCAGAAAAGCGGCCGATGAACTCCAGCCCTCGGTTGCCACGCCCGCGCTGCGAGTCACATTGCGGAACGTGCCGTCGCCGTTGTTCCGATACATCGCGTCCGTTCCGTAGTTTGTAACGTAGACGTCCAGGTGCCCATCGTTGTCGATATCGCCGACGGCGACGCCGTGTCCATATCCGGGATCTCCCAAGCCCGAGGCGGCCGTAACATCGACGAAAGTGCCGTCGGCCTGTTGCTCGAACAGTCGGTTAGGTGCGGGTTTCTCGAAGGCCGCCGGAAACGCGGCAGGAGGAGGATGGCATACCTGGTAGATATCCAGGTCCCCATCACCGTCGTAGTCCCAGACCGCCACCCCGCCCCCGGTTATCTCCGGCGTCAGATAATGCCCGTTTGGCCACGACTCGGACGTATCAGCAAGGCCCAGCTTGTCGGTAACTTCGACGAAAAAGGGCACGTTTGCGGAAGGGGTGTCCGCTGGCTGCTCGTCGGACTGACAGCCGACCGTGATGATCGTTAACAGCAGCGGAAACCAAAAATAAAATCTCGGTTGATGGACCATAGCCCTGGCCTCGGATCGCTCGCACACCATTCATTCTATCTGGTTTAGTCTCGTCGAGTCAGTTTTATCGTCAAACAAAATAGCTTCACTGTCAGATCGCCAGCTGGACTCGAAACCCCAAGAGGCGACCGACTTACCGGACGAGCGCCCGGCGACGTAATAATAGACCACAGGGGTGATAATACGCCGGCCTTCTGGGTTAGACTGCGTTGGACTAGCCTCATTTGGGACTATTGGTGCTTCGGTTAGAAAAGCCGGCGGCTGAACTTTTCCCGATTGCCCTGCCCACGCATGATAAATTCGCGTTTTTTTGCGCGACCGATGCACGCTGCGCAAACAGGCTAGGATCATGCAATACGGCACCACCATGGTTTCCTGAACTTTAGCATACGATTCGTGCCATGGCGCAACGCCGACGGAACGCTGCGCGACGATACCCCATTCACCGTTTCGATTCAGCAAATCTGTCGCCTGATGCGTAGCCGGCAAACAACGTTGAAGACCGATGCGGGAAGATTCGATATTCCGATATTAATTTTGTCATCCACTCACGACCAGAATCAGCCTTACGCATTGCAAACGTTCGGCATGCAGGTGTAAGAAAACTGCACCAAAGGCATGTGACCAAAAAAAATATTAGTTAGCCCCCTCGCACGCGATTTCTTTTTGCGAGGGGCTAACTAATACGTTTTCTGGGAGTGTTTGCAGTGGCTCTCATGAAAGCTTCCTAACAGTAGTTTATACGAAAGTTGAGCGTATCTTACAGAATTTACGATTAATGACATTCTATCCTGTGATTTCGATGTTTTCACTCGTGGTGCTGGACGGTACAGCCGTCGTTAAGAAGGCTATTGCAGTGAAGTGAGGATGGTGTGACAGGCTATAAGCCTATTCCCATGGCACGTCTTAGAATGAATCGAGATATTCCGCACAGGCTAGGGGCTCGTCTGTTCCAATTGATTAAAATCATGCGGTAGCGTGGATTCGGCCACGGACGAGGGTATTCAGGCGGATATAGCAAAAAATGGGCATTGGGTTCCGTAAAAAGATAAACCCGAGTGACGATGGAATAACATGCTCAAAAAGAAAAACCTCAATCGACGCCAGTTTGTCAGGATGGCCAGTGGCCACGGGAGCGGTTGCGGTGCCTTACTTCGCGCCGACTACCGGTTCCCAACAGTCACACGGTGTAGAGGGGAATTCGGATAAAATCCAGCTGAAGTTTGGCTTCATTAACGACCTGCACCATACAACGATCGAGCACAATTTGGCGCCGGATATTGGTTGACATAGCGAGTCGATCAAGGCCTTCGTAGAAGCGATGAACGCAGCGGGCGCAAGCTTCGTTGTCTCCAATGGTGACCAGGTTCACGAAGGACATAAGGGCGGCATTTCGTCTCGATACAAGACTGAAGAGTTGGCCAAAACCTAGAAACGTACCAAGTGAATATGAAGTTGTTTCAGGGACCGTCGTACTACGTGTTGGGAAATCATGAATCGTGTGGCGCCATTGATATTGATAAGGACGGTATCCGAGCGGTCTGGCATCATCTCGATGACAACCCATTCATTCCGGACAATTCTTTCGAATTTGATTATCCCGAACAAAATCTGCGGTTCATCGTGCTCGATTCGCAATACGAGCCCGACGGTACCGACAAAAGCCATTTTGCATTGGCTACGCGGAGGGCTACATTCCACGCCAGCAACGACAATGGCTCCGTGAGCAACTGGAGGACGCCATGCGCAAAGATTATTAGGCGATTATCTTTAACCACCAGATTCTGGCCGGTATTCATTATCCTTACGAGATTAGCAATGCGGGGGAAGTTCAGAAGCTAATCGAATCCTACTCCGACGTCGTCAGGGTGGCTTTTCATGGGCAGCTACACGACAATTTTGTACAAAGGCAAAATGACGTGACCTATGTCAGCGTGGGAAGGTCGGTTACCGATCTCTCGGCCGGCTGGGCAAAAAGGTCTGGTTACTGGTCGAGGTCTACGCGGACAACCGCATTGAAATCACGGGGCACGGAACAGCGTTCAGTTTGAGAGTTTGATGGCTTATCCGAGAACCTACATGTCCGGACACTAATGTTCATAGCCCTAGTGGGACAAGGGTGGAAGTCACCATTCTCGATAATGAGAACGGACATTTGCGTAACGTGAAGCAAGGCTTCGGCGCTTACGAGTGACTGCCAGTAAGACACAATAGCGTTTGTGGCACGTTGCGGCCGAGCAACAGCCAGAGACAGCCGACGGCCAGTACTAGCAGGCTTGACGGCTCAGCTACAGCCCCGTTGCCGGATTACTGGCCTTGGTGAAGTTGATAATCGCCGTGGTCAAGTCCACGGTATCTGTGTCACCATCACCGTCGGTGTCACCGGTGAGCCAGGTTGTACCGGTGGCGCGGCGATAGTTCATCGAACCGCTGCAGGCAGATGTGATCGAAGAGATTCTCAAGGACTGCCGTTTGTGGCAATCGCGCTCTCCAAGGTCGCCAGCTGCGGTGGATGAATGGGGCCTCCACCTGGATGCCGCCTACTCGGGCAGCCCGATCGCTTTGTCTGATTCAGCCGACCCGTCTCAGCAGCTGACCTACGTCGACTCGACATCTTCCTGGAGAGCTTCTAATTCATCCCGACGCAGATCGGCATGGGGCGATGGGCACCCGCTGGGAAGTTTTGCCTCCATCGACCTGCATTTTCCGCTCAGGCAGGCCCCAAATGGGCTCACCATCGAGGGGAATGGTCGAGGTACGTGTGTGCAAGATGGCCACGGCTGCCTTACACACACGCACCCCTTGAATTAGTGGTTCTTCCATGTAGGCTAGTTGGGAATCAAAATCACTATCTGTTAGCTGAGGTGATTGGACCGGATCGCAGGTTCCTCTTCTTTGCGGTTTGTCTGGTGGCGGAGGCGATGTTTGTCTGGCTGGTCTTGCCCAAGACAAAAGACGTTTTCGCGAACAGCGGCAGCAGAAACCCGGAATTGACTGATCCGGGGTGGTGTAAAATAGCAGATGTCTTGAAGTCTTGTTGGCCAAACCGATGATCGACACCCACAAACAGCGTCGTCCTCGACCCGATGGCTCTTCCTTACGTCTCTACGGGTTACTGCTGGGGTTCGCGTTCGTGCCGCTCGCAGAACCTGGCGCCGTCCGGGCTGATATGCGCCCCAATATCATTGTCGTTCTTACCGACGATCAGGGGTACGGCGATCTGGGAATCCACGGCAACACGAAGATTTCGACGCCGAATCTCGACGCCTTTGCACGCGAGTCTCTCGAGATGACTCGCTTTTACGTTGAACCGGTATGCTCGCCGACTCGAGCCAGCCTACTGACGGGACGTTATCATATGCGGACTGGCGTGCTTGCCACCTCGCGCGGTGGCGCTCGTATCTTTGGCGATGAAGAGACAATCGCAGAGATTCTCGCCAGGAGCGGATACCGCACGGCCATCGCGGGTAAGTGGCATCTTGGCGACAACGCGCCGTCTCGTCCGCAGGACCAAGGCTTTCAACAAGTTCTTGTGCATCGGTCTGGAGGGATCGGCCAAATACCCGATGATGATGCTACTTACTTCAGTCCCATTCTTTGGCGCAACGGCCGGCGTGAGATTGTTGAGGGCTATTGTACGGATCTCTTTTTCGATGCGGGTATCGAATTTATTAAGGAAAATCGCGCTCAGCCGTTCTTCCTCTACCTGCCCACAAACGTGCCACACACACCGATTTCAGTCGGGAAGAAGTATTGGAAACCGTTCGCCGATTCCGGCGTTTCCGAGGAGACTGCGAAGCTCTACGGCATGATGAAGAATCTCGATGATAATTTTGGACGCCTGACAAAAACTCTTGCGGAAACTGGGCTTGCGAGAAATAGCATCGTGATTTTTATGTCGGACAATGGACCGACCCCGGGTCGATTCAACGCTGGACTTCGCGGCTCGAAGGGCAGAGTTTACGAGGGCGGCATTCGCGTGCCTTTTTGGGTGCGCTGGCCGAAGCGAATCACTGCAGGGGCACACGTGGACCGCATTGCGGCGCACATCGATCTTCTTCCGACGCTTGCTGACACCGCGGGAGCGTCACCCTCTGAACCCGAGCGACTCGACGGCGTCAATCTGCTGAAACTATGGACCGGTGAGATCGAGCCAAAGGCTTGGCCAACACGAAAGATCTACATCCAGACGGTCAAACGCATTCTTCAAAATCGTTACCTCAACGCCGCCGTGATCACCCAACGCTACAAGTGGGTATCGCATGCGGGAGTCGGCCAGGTTGACGATTTTGATGCCTCGAAGATCGAGCTCTACGACCTTATCCGTGACCCCGGAGAGTCCCAAAACGTTGCCCTGCGTCATCGGAAAGTACTCAGTGATCTCTCATTGGGATACGAGGCATGGTTCGATGAGATGAAACGAGAACGCGAATTTGCAATAGGTCCGATCGATCTCGGGAGCGCGCTCGAAAATCCGTCTTATCTCTGCCGCTATCAGGACGGTCAGAATCTCTCAGGCCATTCGCAGACCGATGGTTGGCAAGTGCGCGTGCGGCGCGCCGGTCGCTATCGCTTGACGATCCAGTGGCCCGACCACGATGGCGGAGTGCTGGTCGTGAACTGGCGCGGGAAATATTCTCGCCACCCTCTCGCCGAGAATGAACGTAGCGCGATTGTCAATCTCGACGCGGGTAAAGGCTTGATCGACGTTGGTTTTGAGACAAAGGCGGGCCGGCAGATTCGACAGCCGTGGAGCGACAAGACAGAGCAGGGGGACGTCTGGGTTGAGCGAATCGACGAGCGTGAGCGAATCTGGCCTGCGATGAAGACTCCCTCTATTTTTTTGCCAGAACACAACGTTCGAGAATGTTCTCGTGAACTTCACATCTTGGACTGATCGTCATCAATTCGCGCCTAGCTGGAATTCGGCTCATGCCAAAATTGAACGATAGGAAGGGGGCTGGAATGTCAGAAAAAGATGTGGTTTGGCGCGCGTCAGCCGAAGTGGATGCAAGATCCAACACCCGCCGCTTCATGTCAATTCATGGCATTGAAACGTATGAGGAACTTGTTCGACGATCTTGCACGGACCCAGAGTGGTTTTGGCCTGAAGCGATTTCTTTCCTGGGTATTCCTTTTTTTCAACCGTATAAAACGGTGCGAGATCTTTCGGAAGGAAAACCTTTCGGTAAATGGTTTCATGACGGACGAGTGAACTTGTCGGCAATGTGTGTTGATCGATGGGCTGCAGAAACCCCTGGGAAAATTGCAATCAAAACTATTCGAGAGGATGGTCGACGTCGTGAACTGAGCTATTCCGAGCTGCTGGATTCGGTTTCTCGGACTGCCGGTTGGTTAGAGTCCGAGGGCATGCGGCCCGGCGATACGGCCGCCTGCTTTCTTCCCCTGGGCGTTGAAGCAGCGATTGTGCTTCTTGCTGTGGCCAGGGTCGGCGGCCTTTTCGTACCAATCTTTTCTGGCTTTGGAGCCGAGGCGATTGCGAGTCGTTTGCAAGACTCGAAGCCAAACATTCTTTTCACTGCGGATGGTTTTTTGCGGCGTGGAAAGATGGTTCCAATGAAGGAGACCGTCGATGCGGCAATCGATTTAGGATGTGAGATTTCTAAAGTGATTGTCGTTCCTTACACCGATCGTTCAGATACCCCATGGTGCGATGGTCGGGACGTGCCATGGAGCGATGTTGTAGGCTTTCACCACTTCGTTCCCCCGCGACCCATTCCATGCGAAGAGCCCGTGCTTTTAGCTTACACATCTGGCACCACGGGGAAACCTAAGGGGATTCTTCTTCCTCATGGGGGGGCCGCGATTAAGATCATCCAGGAGGGAGCCTTTCAACTCGACTACCAGACGACCGATGTGGCTACCTGGGTCACCGATATGGGATGGATCATGGGACCTTGGCTTATCATCGCCGGTCTTGGAAACGGCTCAACTCTAGCACTGATTGACGGAGCACCGGATTTTCCAGATCCAGGAACCCTTTGGAGACGGGTTGATGAGCTCGGGATTACCGCGTTGGGAGTATCTCCTACACTTATTCGAGCGTTGCAGTCTCACGGTGATCGGTTTCTGGAAAATACGTCTCGCTCTTCACTTCGTATTTTTGGTTCGACGGGAGAGCCTTGGAATCCCTCTCCCTGGTGGTGGCTTTTTGAGAAGGTTGGACGGGGGCAACTCCCAATCATCAATATGTCGGGTGGCACCGAGGTGGGGGCCTGCTTTCTCGCCGCCAATGTTCTGCAAGGCATGAAGCCTTGTTCAGTCGGTGGGCCTAGTTTGGGGATGTCCATCGACGTTTTCGACGAAGCTGGTGCGTCACTCCAGGGCGGAGTCGGAGAACTCGTGTGTACCGAGCATTGGCCGGCGGCAACGCGAGGTTTTTGGAACGAGAGGCAACAATATTTAGATACCTATTGGAACCGTTGGCCTGATGTCTGGGTCCATGGTGATTGGGCTATGGTGGATTCCGACGGATTTTGGTTTTTACATGGTCGCTCGGACGATACCCTCAATATCGCCGGGAAACGTATAGGACCTGCCGAAATCGAAAATGCTGCAGTCTCCCATCCTCAGGTAGCAATGGCTGCCGCGATTGGAGTTCCTGATGATTTGAAAGGCGAGGTGATCGTCGTCTACGTTGTTCCAGGTCCTGGTATTTCATCGGACGCTGACTTGCTTGATGAAGTCGAGGAAACGATTGTGGATATTGTCGGGAAAGCTTTTCGCCCAAAATATGTTTTTGCCGTGCCTGATGTTCCTCGGACTCGGTCACAGAAAATCATGCGACGAGTGATAAAGGCCCTCGCACTCGGTGAAAAGCCTGGCGATTTGTCGAGCTTGGAAAATCCTGATGCGCTCTCGGAAATTCAGCTTTTAAGCTGAGTTGAATCTCAGGCTCACCGCCTGCGATTCGAAAGGGAATGGGCTTCCGCTCAGAACTCATTTCTGATTTGCCTTGAGTAACCTGAATTTTTCGTTCAAACTGGCTCAGTTTTTTCCATTATTCCGCCATTTCACAGAAGCATTCCGTTGGGAAAATAATTCTGCATATTAGGCTGGAATAGTTCTGCTCGTTAGCCGAGTTGGAGCCAAAATTCTGAATAGGAAGTTAAGCCTGCCAGTTTAGTAAGGAACAGCGATATATGTCACCATCGAATGGGATGCCCAGGATCTATCCGTGGCAATGGATGAAGATGTGGTATCAGTTTAGCCTCCCCGGACGATATAACCTGATCGGTAAGCAGTGGGGAAAGGCTGACTCTGATTTGCCGACTGCCTGGGATAACCAAAAATTTCTGAAAGAGCATCCGCTCGACATGGAACGTCTACGTTGTCCCCAGAGCAACGAGTCGCTACTCGTCGTATCTCCCGAAGAGCTCCAATGCAGTGAAGTGTGCGATGAGGTTCGGGCGGCGCTCAGGCGTCGAGATCGGATCGTACTATTTAAATCATTCTTTGCAGACGAAGAAGAGTTACTGGATTGGGGGCGCGAACCAGCCAAGCACTTTGAGAACAAGCCTTATATTTTTGACGTTCCCGCTGCTGAGCACACGTCGGGAGAGGCGCTCCAACCTCAAGGGATGGACCCTGACCAATGCGTGAAACCTACCTGGTACTTGCGGACGTCGGGAGCGGCGCTCCAATCTCAATGGATGGACCTCTTTCCTGCCTTAGAAAAAATGGCCGCTGGGGTGCCGATGTATCTTGGGTTTAGTGTCACGTTGGCCCAGAATAACCCCACATTCCGAGCTCACCTGGAGCGGATCCTGCTGAAAATTGTTGACCTGCTTCCACCTAAGGATGACATCAGACGCTGCTATACGCACTCTTTCCTCTATCACGGAAATAAGTACCAGGCGCTTTTGCATCAGGCGACGACACCTGACTTTAGCTTCCAGATTGCGAACTCAAAGTACTGGAGGTTTGTGATGCACAAGTGGTCTCCGCTCATGCGTGCCATTCCTCTTTCGGGGGTACCTGGCGTCTGGTTGTCCAAGCACGAACTGATCCACCACACCGATATTCCTTTCGAGGAAGTGTTGGCAGAGCCCGGAGATATCTTGTTTTTTCCGGAGCATCTTTGGCACGAAGTACACAATGTGGAAGAGGGTCCTGGCTTAATGTGCGGCCTGCGGAGTCAATACTCAAAACGAAAAATAATTGAGGAAGTCTTGAAACGCGAACACATCAGTCGTTCATTGGCGTGGCATAAGTTTTCCAGCCTGATTTCGTTGAAGTTCACTAAACCAAATATGGATCGTCCTGAGTTTCAGTCTGAGTGAACGATGAATGGGCGAGTCTTCTTGGTCTTGGATCATGCCCCGTCGGAAACTCTTGCAAGGCCCGACGGATTGACTGTGGCACGACAGAAATGATGAACCTTGCGAAAGACTCTCTGCGCTGGGGTGTCAACTTACCTAACTGCTTCGAATGATGGGAGGCTCCTGAGTCTGTTTCTCATCGCCACGCAAAACTTTTTCGTATCAGGCGGACGTGTTTCGTTTCTTATCGATCCCCCAATTCGACTTCTTCTGCAGTGACTCTACAGTGGTGAATGTGCGGAGTGACTCCTAATGTCGACTGGCCCGTTAGAAATCATGCTCGTTAGGAAGCTATTCGGATGTCAAAAAGCTTGACGGTTTCGGATTCGTTACTGGGATCTCACGATCTGACGGAGTTGCAACGTGCGATGTTGATGGCCTCGCTGTCTGCACCGGAGGCAGGCTGGTACGTCCAGCAGTTGTTGTTGACCTTGGAAGAGCCATTTTCTGCTGACGTTTGGTGCAAAGCATGGTGCAAGCTCGTGGAACGCCATGATGTTTTACGGACTGCCTTTGATTTTGGACCGACGGGCCAGCTAGTTCAGCGGGTTCAACCACCAATCTCCGAAACTCTCCCGTTGCAAGTTTGGCAAGAGTGGCCGGAGGAAGTCACTGCACACGAAATGGAGTCGTTCCTTGTCGCAGATTATCGCCGTGGCTTTGCGCCAGGGAAGCTGCCGTTTTGGCGATGGAACCTGTTTAAAATGCCCGATCAGCATTTTCAACTCCTTTGGACATCGCATCATGCGTTGTTTGATGGCAGGTCGCGACGGTTGCTGATGCAGGAACTGTTCACGCTTTATGACGCATTCGCTCAGGGGCAGTCCACTGAATTAAATAAACCTTATCAGATCGCGGACTATCTTCAGTGGCGGGCAGATCAGTCCGATGAGCGAAGCAAAGATTACTGGCAAGAACGGTTGGATGGGTATACGCTCAAGGCTACTTTTCCCACGCGAAATACGAATGGAAGATCGTCGATCGGGAAGCAGGCTTATCGCACTTTGGACGGCTGCCTGTCAAGGAATCAAACGAATCGTTTGGAATCTGTCGCAACAGAGGTAGGAGTTACTCTCAATACAATGTTGCAGGCGGCCTGGGCTCTACTACTTTGCCAACACAGCGGAAGCGATGACGTCGTCTTCGGTGCAACACGTGCTTGTCGCCATTCCTCGCTGGAAGGCAGCGAATCGATGGTTGGATTGCTGATCAATACTCTTCCCGTTCGCGCAAAGAGAATGAGTAACGTTCAACTCGTTGATTGGTTGCGGGATTTGCGAGACCAATGGATTACAACTGGTGAACATGAGCACACTTCCCTGGGGAAAATTCAATCCTGGACTTGCCTTTCGGCTGAAGAGTCACTGTTTCAAAGTCTTGTTGTCTTTGAAAAATACCGTCTGCAAGAATCATTGTGGCGACAGAATTCGGCTTGGCGAAAACGCAAGGTCGAGCTCCAGGCAATAACCCCTTATCCACTCGTGTTGTCCGGGATCTGTGAAGCTGATCTGTCGCTCGAAATCAGTTACGATCGACAGCAATTTGAAGATGAAACGATCGAGCGATTACTTGTTCAGCTGAAGCATCTGTTAGTTGAGTTCAGCAATAATCCTCATCGAACTCTTGCGGAGATTCCATTACTTGAAAAAGTTGAGCAACAACGGTTGACAGTCGATTGGAATGATACTTCAACCGATTATCCTTGTGATAAAACCGTCCATGAATTGTTTGAAATCCAAGCGGATTTGCGACCCGATGCAGTCGCCGTGGTGTTCGAGGATGAATCGTTGACTTACCGGGAACTAAATCAGCGAGCGAATCAACTGGCCTGGCATCTGAAAAGTCTGGGAGTAGAAAAAGGCGATTTCGTTGGCTTTGGTGTCGAACGTCGTTTTGAAATGATCATTGGGTTGTTGGGGATTCTTAAGACCGGCGCTACCTATCTTCCGTTGGCCGCCGAATATCCGAATGATCGCTTGCACTACATGTTGCGGGATGGCGGCGCGGATATCTTGGTCGCCTGGGGAGAAGTTGGTGGTCGTCTCGCAGGGCAAGTGAAGCATGTAGTTGATTTGGAGACCGATTGGGTGCATGGTCAATCAACGTGTAATCTCGACGTTGACATAACGGCCGATGATCTTGCCTACGTGATGTACACCTCAGGTACGACTGGGAAACCGAAAGGGGTGATGATTCGGCATCGGTCGATCGCTCGCCTTGTGTTTGGCGTTGACTACGCAGAATTTAGTGCTGACGAAACCGTCTTGCAAGTAGCGACAATTTCTTTTGATGCCTCGACCTTTGAGTTGTGGGCAGCACTCTTGCACGGAGCAAAATTGATTCTCGCTCCTGCGGAGCCGACTGACTTAGGCCAATGGTCGCAACTGATCTCTCGCCATCAAGTGAGCACGCTGTTCTTGACCACTGCCTTATTTAATCGGTTGATCGAGACTCTGCCAAAGGCCATTCAGGGTGTTCGGCAGATTCTTACCGGTGGCGAGCCAATATCGGTCCACCATGTTCGTTCGTTCCTTCCTTACCTGAGATCGGACCAGCTTCTTGCCAATGTTTATGGACCGACGGAATGCACGGCGTTTGCTTGTTGTTATCCGATTCCACATGATTTGGAAAAGGATGTTTGCTCGCTGCCTATCGGACGGCCCATTGGAAATACGCAGGCTTATGTGCTCGATCCTGATTTGCGACCGGTGCCGATTGGTGCTCGAGGCGAGTTGTACCTCGGAGGGGATGGGTTGGCAAAAGGCTATTGGAACCGGCCCGAGCTGACAGCTGAAAAATTCATTGAAAATCCTTTTGGTAAAACAGCTTCTGATCGACTCTATCGAACCGGTGACCAGGTCCGCTGGTTGAATGACGGAAACTTGGAGTTCCTTGGTCGTTTGGACGATCAGATCAAAATACGGGGGTATCGGATTGAGCTCAATGGAATCGCAGCGGTGTTGCGAGAGCAGACGGGTGTTGCGGATGCCGTTGTGGATCTGTGGAAAGACCTTGCTGGGAATCCGCAGCTGATTGCTTATTTTGTTCCTGCTGATACCGCTGAAACGACGGAGTTAGAAATTCAACAAAAAATGGAACCGTTGCTACCTCGATACATGTTGCCTGTAGCTTATGTGCCGTTGCCGTCACTGCCGCTGACAATTAATGGAAAGGTCGATCGTCGCGCCTTGCCAAAGCCCAGATTTACACGAGCGTTGTTGAAGGCAAGTCCTGTTTCCGCCCGGAATGCTTTGGAGGAACAACTGATTGAGATCTGGTCGGATCTGTTTCCTGAACAATCTATCGGTGTCGAGGATGAATTTGTGATGCTAGGTGGGCATTCGTTGCTGGCCATGCAGCTTGTCTTTTACATTCGACAGGAACTGAATTATGAGGTGAGTGTTGCCGATATTTTCAGTTGTCGAACGATCTCTCAATTGGCTCAGCACCTTTCTTCGCAGGATGCAAATCAGAATGACGTGAGATTGGCTAAACCGGGGGCTGTGCCGGAAAGCGATTCCTCGCCTTTGCTGTTTTCGCAGATGTCATGCTGGGATGTCCATCACCAATGTCCCGGTTTGAGGCCGCCGAATACGAGTCGTGCCTATCGTTTGAAGGGTGATCTCAGGATTGACAAGTTGCATGAGGCGATCGATTTGCTCCTCGCGAGGCATGAGTCGTTACGCACGAATATTCGCGAGGTTGACGGGACGCCAAGGCAGTTTGTCTCGGCTGCAAAAACGACTGCGTTTCCCTGTGTGGATTTAAGACATTTTTCTGGAAAGATCAGGAAAGCGGAAGTTCGCCGATTGTTTGATGCTGAAGCCGTGCATTCGTTTGATATCGAACGAGATTTACTGTTGAAGGCAACGCTCCTGAAGCTGCACGACGACGAGCATGTGTTGGTGTTGACGATTCATCATATTGTCATGGATGCCAAATCGTTGGCAATCCTGACTCGAGATCTTGCTGAGCTTTACGACGCACTTGTCATTGGACGGCCTGCTGATCTTCCTGATCTTCCTCTGCAGCCAAGCGATTTTGCCGCCTGGGAACGAGAGCAGTTGAAACACAATCACCTGCAGCAAAGTATTCTCTATTGGCGTCAGCATTTAAGCGATTTACCTTTAGAAAATGAAACGCCCCCACTCGATGAATTGGTGCAGATGGGTGGCTGGGACTGCTTGCGTCATCGGATGGATGTACCGGCAAACACGAGAGAATTGCTCCAGGAACTAAGTGTGCAAGAAGGTTGCACTTTTAGTGTTGCTGTTTTTGCCGCGATGAATGTCTTTCAGTATTTCATGACGGGACGAGAAGTCAGTTTTGTTGGAATGCCTTTAGGGGCCCGTGTGCACCCAGAGAGTGAGAATTTGATCGGCTGTTTTCGGAAACGCGTCGTCTTGCGCACTCGTGTTTCGAAAGAGCTTAGCTTTCGCCAGCTACTTCAACGGAGTTGCCGATCCATGATGGAGGCTTATGCCCATCTTGATGTGTCGCAGGAAGTCGCCTGCCCTGATAGGGGGATTCGGCATCCAGGCCACTGGACACGAATTGGCTTTAATATCAATTTTATTCCCGGTGCAAATGTCGATTTGAAACTTGGGCAACTGGATGTCACTTCGATCGATCGATCAAAAGAATACTCGTTTGTACCCAGGAATTTGCACGTGGTCGATCGACCGGAAGCGACTACTCTGATTCTTAAACTCTATGAGAATCAGTTTTCTCAAGCTGAAGTCAACGCCATGCTCGAGCGGTTTGTCGCCGTATTGGACTGCTTTGCAGAAAATCCCGATTCGCCCTTGCAGTTGAAAAAGTCGGAAATCGTTTCTTAACGGTTAGAGCTTTCAGCTTTGAATTCTGTTTGCCGTGCAACGATGCGATCGACCTGCAGTGGTCGATCCGGTCATCCTGTGCCCTGTTGTTCAAACACGGCAACGTTCGTGGCTTAGAATTAGGACTGGAAAACGCAATCTTCAAGCTTCTTGGCACAACTGGTCGGAGGAATTGCCGGGAAGCGTTATACTGGACGAACTGATCGGAAAAAGAACTGGTAGGGGGAACGCCAGGTTTTCACGAGGTCGTCGATAGCTGGGAAGCTCGCTGTGTTGAGGCCAATTGGAGCCGACATGTTTGAAAGCCCGATCCTGTAGTATCAACGATGAAGAGAGGCAAGAAGATTCAATGGGCAAACGCTTTATCGATCGATTTCGCCAGCACGTGAATCGGCTGACCGGTTTTGAGTCGCTTGAGTCGCGGCGCGTCATGGATTGTTACGGACTCGGATCCGTTGAAGTTTGTGTGCTCGGCGATAGCAATGCCGATGGGCAGTTTGATCAACAAGATTTGGTGCGCGTATTTCAGGCTGGGAAGTATCAGACCGGAGATCCGGCTGATTGGACAGAAGGTGATTGGAATCAAGATAGCAAGTTTGATTCGGGCGATCTCGTAGCTGTCTTCCAGGCAGGAACTTACTTGCAAGGCAAGTTGATTGACGATTTGTCTCCACTTGTCGCGCGCTCGCCCGGTAATTCGGGGTCCTTTGGTCCACCGGTAACAATTACCAATACCGAACAGCTAATTGCAGCCATTCACGACACCAAAGCCGTGGATGCGGTTGCCGAAGAAGTCGACTTTGATCATCAGTCGCTGCTCTTCTTTTCATGGAGCGGTTCAGGTGGCGACAGTCTGGTCGGCCAACAGACAGTTGTTGATGGCGTTGTTGATATCAAATTTCAGTTTGAATTTGGTTTTACCAGAGATCTACGCCAACATCTGGGGCTGTTCGCCGTTCCGCGGAATACGACCTGGGATATTGATGTCGAGAGGCGTGTCATTCAAACGGACACCACAGGCTACGAATTCGATTTGGATCAAAGCCGATTTATTGTCTCGGGTGGTTTTGCCGGTTTCACGGACGAGTATCAGATCGAAGGGCCGATTACCCTGGTTCGTAACTCGGATGGCTCGGCATCTTTTCGGCAAGTCGAGGCGGTTTTGCGAGGTTCGGGACGATCCTCACTGGATGGGAAAACACTGGACTCGGTTTTGAGTCTCAGCGAGCTGACCGGTCTTCAGACTCTTGGATCGAGCATGGTTTTCGCTGGCTTCTCTGCTTCGCAAATGACCATGGTCAGGCTGTTTGTGTCGGTTGACAACGGAACGCTCACCATTCGTGGCGGCGACCTTCCACCATGCTGTGACTTTATTCAGCATGAGATCAACGCGGTTGCATCGACTTAGCCCTTCAGGTCATCGCAGTTGAAGTAGGAAGTTTCAATGTAATTTCAAGCCGTGAGGCTCTTGCTGAGCCCTTCTGTCGGTGGCACGCCCGGTATTTTTTCGATTTTGATTTACCTGGTAAGCAAAATTTGAGCTTCGAAGCGGAAGGCATACTGCCAGTAATCGACTCGCGAGTTAAATCTTTGCTCAGTACACCGAAGGCAACCTTCTTCGAACCCACTCTATGTCGAACGTTTGACGCAACGTCTTTGTGACACCGAGTTGTGGCGAGTACGAAGAGGATCCAAACTTAGACCTGACTTGGCGTCTAGCAGCGGCTGGAACTGACAAAACCGAGAGTCGTTTGAGATGCATCGTTGTCGTAAGGTCTTGCCAGGAATGCATTAAGACAGGGTTTTTCAGCAGGCGTTCGAGCCGCCTTTGAGGATCAACTTTTGGTGCGGGGTCGGGAGACGAGTAGAGCAAGCAGGCCTGCCCGCTTCGAACCTGCGACCTTTGGATTAGGAATCCGCTTTTTCCCGTGAGGCACAGCTAATCGAAGCCTGTAATGCCCAGGCTAACTTCGCTTCCGGTCTATACAGACACCGGAACTTTACTACCGTCATTAGTCCGGGTCTGTTTTTTGAAGTAGTGACATGCTGCGGTTACATCGGCCAGGTAGCTGTTTAACAGAGAGATCTCTGAGGCGATGTCAGAAGCAAAGGTGCTGATTGAGCGTTAGAGAGTTAGGTGCAACACCAGAATACAGTGGTGGGGTACCAACGCTCAGCTCCGAAAACGACCCAGCAACGCAAGTGGTCGTCCGCCACTTGCCTGCAGACTTACGCGGCTAGAGAATCAATGTTGAATTCACTAAGCTGGAAACTAGCGTGGTCGGTGAGCGCAGTTCCCAGGTTAAATAAAGAACAAGGTTTTTTCGTTTTGAAATTCTTCATGTCACAGAGGGATGGTGGTTTTGGTAGAAAAACAACGACCAAAATCTAAACGCCGTCGGTTTTGGTTAAGTTTGCGAAGTTTGTTGATCTTGGTCACGCTCATAGCCGTTGCGTTCGGCATTTATGAGCCCGTTACACTCCACTTCAAGGCGGTGCATTTTCTTAATATCAATAATTCGGTTAGGGCTACGCGTCCACATCCCACGAAATTGTTGTACCACATTGAGGGTCGGGGCAACGCGATCTTGTGCCATGTTGAGCAAGTTAGAATTGTATTGCTCGGGCGAATGCGTGCTGGTGGAACTGCGGGACGTATTCCGATTGCTGGAGACACACCGCAACGAAGTGGTGATGCATCGGTTCACGGTGTGGTTTACTTCTCGTATTCGTATGCTGACGGCGAGACTGAATGCGTTGTCCATGGATTTCCATTTGTATGTCATGGACGAACTATCGAGATTAATGAGCAGTCGTTTGATGTCGACACCCCCACTGTCATCCTTGTCGGCATTGATGATCAAATTATGCACACTTATTCGCGGTAGTAACGAAGCACAAGCAACCGAAATAAATTGCATGGTATCTCGATTATAGAAAACGAAAAGCAGTTTTCTGGTGGGGTCGTCGGTGATGGAATTGGGGACCTCGGTGTTGTCATGGTTTCACTTGTTTGTACTGCGCCGTTCGTTCGAGATGTTTCTTTGTTCTTAGCAGTTGTATTGATTCTAGTGGGAACTGCTGTTCCGTCATGTAATTCCACGACGCCGTTGAATTGACGTAAGTCCAATACGCCTGGCAGGATTCGAACCTGCGACCTACGGATTAGGAATCCGTTGCTCTGTCCCCTGAGCTACAGGCGCTTGACGACCCCCATTGTAAAGGGAATGCTGCCTTCTCGGGTAGCCGTCTCGATCGCCAGGAGGCCCGGGGTACAAGGAGATGACCTGTAGCGAATGCTGAGGATTTGCCGTCGACATACGTGTTCTCGCCGGCCTGGCTTTTTGATTTTGGAGAGGTGCTGGCGCCCGGCAAAGAGGATCGATAAGGCTCTGACATTTTTTGTCAGAGCACGTAGAGTTTCTGCTCCTTCGGGAGTATCTTATACTCGTCCCAGTAGGCGGGTTTTTTATTGCGCCGACCGTGAGCTGCGGATCAACGAGCTGGAGACGTTCAGCACACCGTCGAGAAGGTTGCTGGATACTTGCAATTGGGCCTTACGGTCTCAACAATAAATAGCTGCCGTTCGGAAACGCCTTTGGAGATGCAACATGTGCAAGATACCGATTCAACTGCTTTTTCGTTCTCTTATCGCCACTTTTATCGTCTGCGGGGCTGGGCATGTCCACGCTTCCTGGGAATTCGATGAATCGGTAGTTGGCTTGGATCCCGGTAGTTCGTATCGTTTGGCTTTCGTAACTTCTCAAGCCAGAGATGCGGCGTCGAGCGAAATTGAGGTCTACAATTCTTTCGTTGACTCTCTGGGCGACAATATCGTCGAATCTGATTGGAAGGTCATAGGGTCGACAGCATCAGTGGACGCACGTGATAACACCTCAACAAATCCAGGCTTGAATGGTACAGGCGTGCCGATCTTCAATTTGGCGGGCCAGCGGATCGCTGATGGTAATGCTGATTTATGGGACGGTTCTATCCAAAACTCCTTACTAGCGACGGTGCGCGGAGTTGAATTTTTCCCACCCACGCCTTCCGCTTGGACTGGAACGACTGCTGCTGGAATCTCAGCGGATAATCATCTTGGAAAATCTCCAGATGCGATGCTGGGGCTTATGACAAGCACCGACGCGAGTTGGATTTCTGATGTATCTTGGAATTCCACTGTAAGTGACGCATACGCTTTATACGGGCTAAGCGACATCCTAACGATCAGCTCTCCGGAGCCTGACCCGATTCCCGAACCCGCCTCCGTGATTACTTGGACGTTGCTTGGCATCGTTGGATGTGTTGGCACCTGGTGGAATCGTCGCCGCAAAGCAAGTTAATCTGTCGCTCGTTGAGACTGTTCGCAACGCAAGTCCATCACGACTTTCTTCGTCTCGAAGCCGGGGGTATATACCCCCGCTCGACGTGCTTCCGCGTTCAAAACAGCAGATGGCTGAGAACAGATACCCCTAAAAAACAAGGGTCTTAAGGGGTTTGTTGATGCGCGGGAATCAATTAGGAATCCGTTGCTCTATCCCCTGAGCTACAGGCGCTTGACGACCCCCATTGTAAAGGGAATGCTGCCTTCTCGGGTAGCCGTCTCGATCGGCGGCGTGCCGTCGGAGAGAGTCACAGGGTAAAAGAGTATCGCCTGTAGCGAGTACCGAGGATTTGCCATCGACACACCCGCTACCGTTCCAGCACGGTGTCCTCCCGCTATGGGCTCCGCTTTCCCGCAGGTTACGCCGACACATCCGATAGATGAAGGGCTATTTCCTCAACCGCTTTGTACCCACAAAGACACCGAATAATCCAAGCAGGCCTCAAACCAACACCGAACCTGGCTCCGGCACCTCATTCGCGGATGAGGAAAGACTTGCGACGCGAAAACCAAAGATGTTGCGCTCGTGGTCCGGGTTGTCCATGTACCAATCGGAAAACGACGACAAGTAGATGGAGATGCCGCTCCAGAAGCCGCCGCGGCCACCGCGAGGCATCGAGACACTGTCATTCAACAAGTCGGACTCTGTTTCCTCCCACTTCCAAACATTACCCCCCCCAGCCCCATAATGCCTTGCGTACTCAAACCGCCGGCACTGGTGATGTCCGCCGGCCCTTGTCCGGGCCGTTGGCCATACACGGCTGTCTTGTCGGCTGTGCCGCCTGCTACTTTAGTCGGCAAAGAACCATCCGATGTTAGATAATTACCATACGTCCCGCTCACGGGATCGTAGAACGCCGCCTTATACCACTCGTTCGTGCTCGGCAGCCAGTAATGAGCATCCTTGTGGCGGAAAAGATTCTCGCCTCCCAGTTGCCACGCCTCGGCGGAACTCCACAGAGCAATGTTGTCGTTGATGCCACTCGTCGTGAAATTGTAAGCCGCCTGATAGCCCTGGCTCGTATTCAGCCAGTTCACGAAACGGGCTGCCTCATTCCAACTGACGCCCGTAGCGGGCATCGCGGCGCGGTTTCCGCCGTAGGACGACATGTTAATCATGTCGATCTCCAGCCCATTAGCGGTCTCGTAATTCGCGTTGTACTTCGTGATCATGTCCCGGCTGAGTTCGTACTTCCCCAGCTGGTACGCGTACGCCACCGAACCGGCCGGGTTTAGGGGGCCCCGTCGTATCATCGACATTGCCCGGATTGCCGATCTCAACGAACGTCATATCAAACTGGTTGGTATCGGTGCCGAAAGTGACCACACTCGCATTCACAGGGCTTTGTAGCGTCACGCTCAAAGTGAAAAGTGCCAAGAGTGCGTAGCGAAACTTGGGTAAGCGAATCATAAAACGACTCCACTACAAACTGGTGCACAGGATTTCATGGACTCTAAATCCTTTCTATCCCTCTCTGGCCGGGCAATATAAGAAGCTCAAAGATCCTGTTCAACCAAAATGCCCGATTTTCGATATGTCTAAGAACATAACTTTCGAGCCACCTTGCGTTCTCAGTTTCGAAAGTGTTGCCCGTCGTGTGGAAAATAAAGAGCAACAGGATAATTGCGGGGATTCGTTTACACATCAGATGCTCCCAGTGAAGGGCGTGGTGACCAGGTCGGTCAGACTCCAATACCGCAGGATGGGAGGTATCAGCACTGAAAACAGGACTGGATCGGATGTCAACGATTTCCTGCCGCATCGCAAAGTCGGCATTAAATCATCTACCCCAGTCGTAGCTGTTCATAAAATAGACACGGCCAGTATTCGTTGGTGTAACTCCAAAACCCATCCACAGGACGCAATCGGCGGTGCCCAAGCCCCCGCCGGATATTCGTAGGCGGATGTAACAATGAAATCAAAATTAATTGCCGACCGCGATAACTTTGGCCGTCACGCGGCGTTGGCTTTCAATGAAGGGTTATCGATGGTGTACTGACCGCTTGAATCTCAGCGATCAGAAATTGTCAGCATTGGAGCGAAACAGAATCAGGCGGGGGGGGGGCGGTTTGAATGTTGAGAGCCGTGACCGCCTAAGTCGCGAGAGGGGCGATAGGTTTTGTTGAAGCATGGGTGATTCGAAATTCGAGTACACCCATCACTGTGGAAGTCCATTCGGTAGATGTTGGCTCAACTACGTTTTTTATCGCAGTCATTTCTCATTACATTCGGACGCCCTGTTTCGCACTTGACGGACTATCGCAAGCCAAGCTCGCTCTTCGCCTGTTGCAATCGATTTTAAACTCGTCAGAGCTATTTCGCCGGCCGGTGGGTAGGGAAACACATCACCATCGCCGGAAAGCTATATTTGAGGTACGATATCGAGCGTTTCGAGCGTATCCGTTCTTTTCGATAGAAACCAAATGTTCCCCCCATTAGCCGAGGTTTTTTCTATGGCATATGCATCTAATCCCTACGATTCACCGCAATTCTCCGTCGCTGCTATGGCTGCCGCGGATGAGCGAACTGGTTTTATCTGCAAAACCTACCTGCACCTAGTCGGAGCGATCGTTGCTCTGGTGGGTCTCGAAGCTATCCTGCTGCAAACGCCATTTGCTCCAGCCCTGATCGGCTTGATGGTTGGTAGCCAGTATAGTTGGCTGATTGTGTTAGGGCTCTTCATGGGTGTCAATTGGCTCGCGAATAGTTGGGCGTTGTCAGCAACGTCACTTCCCAAGCAGTATGCTGGGCTTGGGCTCTACGTCGTGGCTCAAGCTGTCATTTTGTTGCCGCTTTTGTTTTTTGCGACAACTTTACCACAATACTCCGGCGTAGTAACCTCTGCCGCTGTCTCGACGTTGAGTCTGTTTGTCGGTTTGACGGCGGTCGTGTTCATCACGCGGAAAGATTTTTCTTTCCTGAGATCGGCGCTGATGTTCGGCGGCTTCGCTGCGATGGGCTTCATCGTGTGTGCGGTTGTATTCAGTTTCCAGCTCGGACCGATTTTTACTTACGTCATGATCGCGTTTGCCTGTTGTTACATTCTTTACGACACATCGAATGTGCTGCATAACTATCGCATTGGCCAGCACGTCGCCGCCTCTCTGGCGCTTTTCTCGTCCATTGTGCTGTTGTTTTGGTATGTTCTGCGCCTGTTAATGTCTTTTAGAGACTGATCGACTGTTTGCAGTGGTTCGTTGAATGTTCATGCCGCGATTCGAATGCCAACGCACAGACCGAAAACTCTCCGGCTGTGCGTTCTTGTTTCGCTTCCATCCTTTTCCCAGCGATCGATTCAACAGATGCTGGAAGGCAGCAAATGTGTGCCGATGGCTTGCGGCACCAATTCCAGCTCCGAACTCTGGAAATATTCTAGAAGAGGCTAAACCGCGAGCAGTGCGACGACAGCAAGAACTGTAAGCGTTAACGCCTATCTCAAGCGATTTTATTTGAGTATTAAATCGGCTTAGGAATCGTTTGATTTTTTTGAATAATCACTCGCTTCCTCGAGAGGTGAGCACTCCTTGATTCTTCACACTCGTTTTTCCTCGCCCTGGCAACGTCATCATCAATGACTAACTGAAATAGCGATCGACGTGAAGACACTGACCAATCTTAACGCAAGCTTTGTTGCTCTGAGGCCGACGATTGGCGATTGCACACAAGAGTCGAGAGGTGCGGAAAGAATCGTAACGCAAACACAGTTTAGCAAAACCGTTGCTTGCCAGACGTCAGCTAATGGTCGGGAGCACGTCGGTGCGAATGATTGTCATTGGTGTTGGCTAGAATTCTCTACTTGAAGCAGCGCTTGTTGCAAGGTGGTCGCGAACCGTTGATGCCATAACTCATGCAAGGGTTGACCATGGTCACCCGGGATGCTGTAAACGGATAGCTGCTGATCGTCGGTGAATTGATTCCACATGCCATCTGGTGTGTGACGATGGAGTAGCGGCTTGATGCGACTTCTGAGATAGACGACATGATTTTCAGTGGGTTGTGTTTTGTATTTGCGGTGCGCGACGTATCTTTGTACGAGCCACTGGCGATGCGCTGGTGCGAATTCGGAAAAATCAAACATTCTTCGAGCCGTTGCTTCTGCAGTCTCTTCGAGACCGTCTTTTGACTTTTCCTTTTTCGTCGCTGTCGTTTTGGGGCGGTTGAAAGTTGCATAGCGAGCAAATCGTTTCGCCAGTTCGGTCAACCCATACACTCGAATCTCGTTGACGAACCAAAATGGAGCATTGGTCGCCATGGAGAGAGTGTCCCGAGCGGAAATCGCTTGCAAAGCCATGCGAGGTTTACAGTCAACGACCGTCACAGAGAGTGGTTTCAGGCCACGCAGCGAGAGTTGTTGTCCCATTTCATAAGCGAGGGTTCCGCCAAACGAATGCCCGATCAGGTGGAGAGGTTGCTTTCCCAATTGTTCTTCAACTTCTGCGACCAGCCGAGCTGCGATCGTTTCGATGGTAGCATTGCTTCGTTCATATTTGCCTTTTTCCTTGAGCTGAATCCCTACCACGGGGCGCTGGAACGAGGTTGCCGAAAACAGTTTCTGCCATTCTCGCACATGCCCGAATAATCCTGGGGCGATGACGAGTGTTGGGCGATGTGACGTTTGAGATTGGTTGACGCGGACAAGTTCCACGCTACGGTCGTTGGAATTACTCGTTTCGGTGGATGCTAGCCATTCAGATAGGTCAGCGATTGTCGGATGGTTGATCAGGTCTTGTAAGGAGATCGATTGCGAAAATAGTCGATCAATTTCGGCGAGCACTTTCATTCCTTGCAATGAGGTGCCACCAAGATGAAAAAAGTTGTCATGAATGCTGATCGTGTCCAGCCGCAGAGTGTTGCACCAGATCGCTGACAGAGTTCGTGACGACAGCGAGACAGGTTCGATAGTAGCTGTGGAGGCGTTTGGGCGAACCTCGTCGACGGTCGGAAGTGCTTGTCGGTCAATGGACCCGTTACTCAAAGTTGGGAGAGTGGAGAGCGGTATAAAGTGCGAGGGGATCATGTACTGCGGCAAGATTCCTACTAAATGTTCTCGCAGTTCTTCCGGCGTGACCGTTCGACCGCCATCCACGTAATAGGCAAGCAACCGACGATCTCCTGATGAGTCGACCCATGTTTGGATGGTCGCATTGAGGCATTTCGGATGCCGCAGAATGGCAGACTCGACCTCGGTCATGTTAACCAATCTGCCATTTATTTTGGTTTGAAAGTCACTTCGACCCTCAAAAACCAGTGCGCCGTCCTTTCTCAAACTTGCCAGGTCATTGGTACGGAAAAATCTTTTTGAATCGTTGCCGGGCAGGGTGATGAAAGCTTGCTTGCTAAGGTCGGGCTGTTTCCAATAACCGCAAAATAGGTGAGAGTCACCAACCGCGATGTGCCCGCGTGCTGATAGGTCGCCACCTGTATTTGAGCTTATTGGATGTGGGTTGTTTATTAATGTGACATGCTGACGTTCAAATGGAAAACCACAGGGAGGAGGGGTGTCGGGAATCTCCGTGTTTTGGTCGAACACGTAACCACAAATCGACCCTGTTTCGGTCGATGAAAGTAGGTTGAGAAGCACGCAGTTGCCGCGGAAAATGCGTTTGAAATTACGGATGTCCTCCGGGTAGAGACAATCACTCGTCAGTCGCACCAGACGCACCGTAGAAATCGGTTTTGCTTCCGCAGCCTCGTTTGCGATAACGCGAAATAGCGGTGCGGTGACGGCAAATACTGTGATACGATTTTTTCGTAGCCATTCGAATGGCTGATGAAATGCTGCACGTGGGTCGACAGGTAGGATGGCAGCGCCAGTTAGTAACGCAAGCAGCGTGTTTTTGATCGCTTGTCCGTTGGCCGAAACCAGGAGGCTACAGCGATCTTCCGAGCACATTCGATGAAAAGCGTGTTTTTTTTTCATGTCGACAGATAGGCTTGAATGGCGATGCATGACGCCCTTTGGCCTTCCCGTCGAGCCTGATGTGTAGGCGATGTAGGCGAGTCCGTTTGCTGTTGCATAGACAGGTAGCGTCATGCCTGTGGGGCAAGAGGCGATCATCTCCACGTCCACTAATTTGCAATCGCAACTCAATAAATCTGTTGCGGTCGAGCGGTGCTGAGAATCCGTGATCAGGAGACGCGGCGCGATTTCACTTAGAATTTTCGTGATGCGATTTACTGAATCTGCCGGATCGACCAAGACTACTGTCTTTCCGGTTTGGAAAACGGCCATCATGGCAGCGATAGCAGGCGGGCCTTGCTCTAAAAATATTACGATCGGGTCGGCGAAGTCCTCATCAGGGCCCTCCTCTGAAGAGGAGGGCGAAAGTGGTTCTGGGAGTTCTGCGAGGATCGCATTGCCGATACTGTTGATGCGATCAGTTAGTTCCGCGTACGTCCAGCACACGTCAGCAGTTTCTATGGCAATATGGTTAGCGAATTTGCTTGCCGTATCAACAAACTGATGTGCGACAGTTTGGTAAGTCGGATCGTAATCGACATAGCTTGGGGGCGAAGGGATTTGGCAAAGCCCGCCGTATTGAGTCGTTTCGAAAGTGACGTTGATGAACATGTTTGTTTGTGCCGCGTGAACTGGGGACAAGTCTGTAATTGTCAATAACGGACCTGCCAGCGGGTGTAAAATTCGATGTCACCTACACCATGTTCCGGGGGGCCGGTTCCAGATGACTTCCAGCCACAAAACGGTGCACTTGCACTCGCCCCCGCTGTGGGAGCGTTAACCTTTAAAATGCCGGCGTTCGCATTCTCGAGGAAATCCTCTTTGATCGATTCTGAATTCGTGAACAGCGCTGCCACAAGGCCTTGCTCCACACCGTTGCACAGTTGCAAAGCTTCTTGCCAGGAACTGGCAGTTTGGATCACTACAACAGGACCGAATGTTTCGCGTTGCCAAATTTCATTCATCGGGTCTGAGTTAATCACAAGAGTTGGTGGAGAATAATAACCGGCTTGATGAGTATCCTGGATGAACTCAGGGCTTGAAAAGGGGCTGTAGACCTTCCCACCTCCAATTCGTGCCCGTTCAATTACTTCCCGCAGCCGTTGGACGGATTCTGCTGAGACAACCGGGCCGATATCTGTTGATTCGTTCCAGGGGTCTCCCCATCTTAAGTCACTGAAATGTGATTTGAGTAGGGACCAAAAACTGTCGAAACATCGCTGGTCGACAATGACTCGCCGCGTCGCTGTGCAGCGTTGTCCCGCGTTACCGAATCCACCTGCAATAATCTGTTTTGTCGCATCATGTAAATCTGCGTCTGACCAGACAATCGCCGCGTTATTGCCCCCTAGCTCCATTTGCAAAGGGATTTGCCTTGTTAATCCAATCACTTGGGCTGCGATCCCGGTTTGCGATGATCCGGTGAGTGTCAACGCATCGATGTCAGGATTGCGAATGAGATATTCGGCCGTTGAGTGATCCCCAAACACGGCGTTAATGACGTGGTTAGGAAAACCACAATCCTGGATCTGTTGCATCAGTTGAACTGCAACCGGCGCACCTTGAATCGCTGGTTTCCAAACGACGGTATTTCCATAGAGAATTGCTGGTGTGATTTTTCCGACGGCGATCGCCAAGGGATTGTTCCATGGTGTAATGGCCGCTACCACCCCGTGTGGGCGCCGAATCGCATTCCAGTTTGCTGCCGTTGCTGACTGCGAGATTACCGATTGGCCGTGTTGCTTCGATGAAGCCACTGCGGATTCTATCAGTCTCAGGGCAAACTGTACTTCCTGTTTAGCATCTCGAATAGGCTTTCCAATCGTTTCGGTGATTCGTTCGCTAAAGTCCTTGTTTTGCTCCTCGATTTTTTGGTGAATTCGCATCGCTAATTCTTGTCGTTCAGCGACCGGGGTCGCTTGCCAGGCACGAGTCGATTTGCGACTTGCTGCGACAACTCGGGAGATCGTGGTTCGATCGGCATGAGTTACAACTGATGCTGTTTTGCCATCATGTGGCGATCGGACCACCGTTTGTCGATCGCTCTCTCCGTATTCTGGCGAGCCGTTAATGAAGATGGTGGGGATTTTGATCGGTTCCGCTTCGTTTTGGGGCGACGTCGTGTTCGAGAATGTTGGAGCACCGCAAGGAATTTGAGAAATAGGACGAAAAACAATTCCGCGTTCGCTCAGGTATTGTCGAGTAATCGCCGCGTGAATTGGATCGATGTCGCCGGTGGCATCCTCTGCAATTGTTACAGAGTATCCGTGTTGATATGCGTCGATTGCTGTTGTGCGAATGCAGGCTCGTGTGTAGAGCCCTGCGAGCACCAATGAGTCCGCTTCAATCGCTTCGAGTTGTGTTAAAAGACGACTGTTCGTGAATCCGCTGTAGAATTGTTTGTGGATTATTTGTTCGTGGTCCGCGGGTGCCAGAGCGAAAGGAGTTTGATGCCCTGGGGTTCCAGCAACGCAGCGTTGAATGCCTGCCCTTTGCCAATGTGGCATCGATTCTTTTGCCTCGTTTATCGTCGTCCAAAGATGAAAGACGGATAGACCCGCATGCCGGAATCGATGTAGCAAAGCGGATGCTCGAGCGCAAATCTCAGCTGGATGAGGAGTTAGGCCTGCCGCTTGCAGGTAATCTTGCTGGAGGTCGATAAGAAGCAAAGCTGTTGACATGGAACGCTTCGTTAGGTGTCGCCTGTTTGGATTGACTTTACGATCAATTCAGTCATTTCCTGAGTTCCAACTAGCTGGCAGTTTTGTTCCATGGTGTCAAAAGTGCGAAACCCATTTTTCCAAACCTCCGATATTGCAGTATCAATCATCTTAGCCTCTGTCGTTAAACCAAATTGCTCATGCAACATCATTGCGAGCGAATAGATTTGACCCACCGGATTGGCGCGATTGGTTCCAGCTAGATCATGGGCAGCTCCGTGATTCGTTTGGTACACACCCGCACCGGTCGTGGAAAAACTGGCGCCAAAACATAGACCTCGCGATCCGAGCAGTAGCCCGCCTACATCGGCGATGATGTCCCCGCAGAGGTTGGGCGTTACTATGACGTCGAATGAGGTTGGCGATTGGACCACTTGATAAACTGCAAAATCAATATCGAGAAATTCCAATGCGACTCCAAATTCCTTGGCAATTGGTTTCGCACATTGAACCCACAGATTGCTAATCGTTGGGACGCCGTTCGACTTTATCACGATCGATAGCTTCTGTCGGCGGTTTTGAGCGATGGCAGCGCTGACTCGTACAATTTTTTGGATCTGTGACTCGTTGTATGAGAATGTCTGAGTGGCTTGGAGTCCATGCGGTGAAGTGGACTCAGTCCAGGTTCCCTGGTAGATGCCTGCGGAATTGTCGCGAACGACGATGATGTCAACATCTTTGACGACTGCAGATTTGAGGACACCGCAATTAGCTAAAATCGGATTCGGTGTAAGCGGGTTGATTTTGCAAAATAAATCAAATTCTCGCCGCATGTCATAGACAAAGCGGCTACCGCCCGCACCGGCTAGGATCGGTGAGCGTGTCGCGAACATTGTTTTGCAGAATTCAATCGCATCGTCCGGTAAGCACTGGCCCGACTTGGCCACGGCGGGCAATCCGATTGGGCCGCCAATCACAGGTTCAAAGTTGATTGAACGTAATTCACCAACCCGGCGCAAAACCTGCAGTGAGGCGTCGATGATCTCAGGGCCAATTCCTTCTCCTGGGAAAACGCCAAATTGATATTTTGAATTGGGTTTGTCGAATTGGCGTTTTGGATCCGTGATTAATTGCGACCAGCGATGAGCAGAAGACGGTAATGAATGAGTAAGTTGATTGTTTGATTCTAGGCTGTTTGCCTTGATGTGTCTCTTGAGCATGGGATATCCGCCGTTGACTCAGTCTGCGTTTGAAGTGCTCGTAGTAATCGTGCGCACTTTCAATCAATAATAACAAACAAGTCTAGTAGATTCCCTAAACACTTTTTCTGGAATAGGGTTGCGCTACTGGGATTTGCTTTGGTGCTTCGACAGGTTCATATGAACACTGCCGTTAATGCAGGATCCGATTCTAATTATCATTCGTAATGATCGGGATGTGAGCGTTTTATGGTAGCCACCTGATTTCGAGGGGACTGCACGGCGACGGCAAAACAGGCTGCCCGCTTCAGTACACAGAAACGGTGTATTAGGATTTTCCCAATAAAAAGAGAACCCGACTTTGTGAGGATGAGATGCGTTGCGAGTCGATTATCGCCGGAGTCGCGAACCCGTTGATGCACAATCAGCCAGTAGGAAAATGCCCAAATGTTACTTGCTCAAAACGTTAGTTTTTCAAGTAATCCATCCAGCTGAAATTCTGGAGACTGTCCGATTTTTACTGCCGATATCTGCTCGTTCCATTTGGCAAAGATTGCGTCGACGGTTGTTGATTCAGTGTGCGAGCGATCGTTGGGATGTTGGGTTGTGGAAGTGAGCGAGTGTGTTTTCGAAGCCGACCGGTTAGTCGACGTGTGATTGTGCTCGTGTTGCGTTGTGGTGAAGATTGCTGCTGTTAGGATATGTTCGGCTGTCGGCAACTCTATCGCGGCTAAGGACGCGGCTAAGGGCGCGGCTAAGGGCGCGGCTCCTCCTGTTCCCTCGATCCGCACGTTATCGACGTAGGCATCCTCCTGTGTTTTGCTGGCTCTGGCACGAAATTGGATTTTCAAGTTCGTGGATACGTAGCCTTGGGCAACGAGGTCAATCGATACAGGGTGCCAGACATTTTCTTGGGAGTCGTTTCCTAGGAGTTGACTGTGCTGAACCCAGTTGGTTCCGCCATCGGTTGAAATATCCAGGGCAAGGTATTCGCCATTGTCAAAGCCCCTGTTGATCATCCAATCGAAGGTAAGTAATGCGCTATTCAGGTTGCTGGTGTCCACCGATTGCGCCATGGCGAGTGTGGCATTCAAGGTCCATCCGTCTACTTCGGCCGAATAGCTTCCGCTGGTTGCTTGTCGACTGGATCGGGACCAGGCATTCTGGTTATCTTCGACCCATTTCCCATTCCATTCAGAGACCTCAAAGTCGTCTTCAAACAAGACCACCGGACCACTGGCCTGCACATTAAGTGTGACGGTGACACTGTTCGAGTCCAGCTGGCCGTCGTTGGCGTGATAGCTGAAGCTGTCGGTTCCTGAAAACCCGTTGTTCGGTTCGTAGCTGAAGGAGCCATCTGCGTTCAGAGTAAGTGTTCCATTGCTGACGTCCGTATCGAGTATCGCGGTGAGAGAATCGCTCTCGGCATCCGTGTCGTTGCTGAGGAGTCCAGGAGCCGTCGG